>JAHJRE010000170.1 GCA_018831055.1 Bacteroidota bacterium | reverse complement strand
TTTAAATCTGCTGAGATTATTGGCCGGTTCGCTGGTTTGGGGATTGAAATTTTGATAGGGATAAAAACACACCCCAATGATATTATCTTTAAATACTCCGCCGTATGATTGCACTATCCCTCCTGTTGGTATATAATACCCGATTGCTTCTATTCCTGTTTCAACAGCACATAAAGCATGACTGATGGTTCCACCGTTAAGTAATTTTACTTTTCCCTGCCTGCCGTCATATTGAGAATATTCTTCATCACCCCATACATCGATGCCTTTCCAGAATTCATCACAAGCGCCTGTTATAGTACCTCCGTCAATGATCAGTTCGGCTCCGCCTTCAACAATGATTTCTGCGCCGGGAGCCATGGCAATTTTCCCGGTGATCTGTAAAGTTACCCCGGTCAATACCTTCACATCTTGGTGAATGACATGATAACCGTCCCATGTATCATTTTCCTCAACCTCCAAAATTCCGGGGATTTTAGTACAGTCAAAATTAACCAAGGCAAATTCGAAATCATCAATTATATCATTGTCACTATCAAGAACATCAATTTTAACAATAGTCAGATCACCATTTCCATTCGAATTAGAATAACTGATATCAAAAGAAGTTGTACCGCCATTCATACATATGTCTGGCTCTAAGTTGTTAGTATAAAGAGCAAATGGACATGGTTGATCACATTCTAAAGAAACAGCGGATAACGGATTTAAATTTAATTTAGCTGAGCCTTGATTTTCAATGAAAAAGCTTAAAGTTATATCTGTGCTGTTAAAATATATAAAACCTTTGTTTTCAATATAAATGTGACCAAGAAAGTCTAAGTAAACGGCAATTTCAGGGTGAATATCAATGCCATAAAAATATTCATTATAAGGTCCAACTGTTTTATTATCATCATTACAATCCTTTTTAAGGTCATCGTAACATTGGATTAAACCTTCAGGTTTGGAACCAATTCCCCAATTATAATAGCCATCATTATCTGCGTCCCAATAGTTAACGGAGTATGTTGGGCCGCTCTGAATATTTATTGGATTCTGCAAAATATAAGCATTTTCTATCTCATCCGGATCAAGTTCCATTATGTAAAAATTATTATAACTATTTTTAAAAATCCATTCAATTGTATTGTCCTCTCCTGTTCTAAAACCTATTAATGACATCACATGATGCATTGAACTATTTAAAATTTCAATAGTTAATGGCCCTTTTCTTATTAGCTTCGATTTGATTGAATCGGGAATTGATAAATGTCCTGAATATATTTTTAGGTATCCATCAGCAGAAATTGAATATGAAGGAGGATTATTCGGACAGAATATACAACAAGGATCATCCAATTGTTCATAAATATAACAATTATCATCATGGACAGGGTTGTTGCAAATGTATTGAATTACAGGATTTAATCCAACTCCACTATCACAGTCCCCATAAGTGCAGCAGAATACTTCTTGCTCTGAAAGGTCAAAATTTACATGTTGATTAAAGTACAAGTTTGAAATAGCTTCTAAACTTGCAATTGTTCCGAAAACAGAGCAAGAACCACAATTACGTTGATGTTTGAGTTCTGTTAACCAGCCATATGTTGGATCATAATATGGGGAGCTTATTAGCTCAGCATTGTGCGCATATCTCCAGTTAAATTGTTTTATAAATAAGGAATTTTCATCAGAGAGATATTCATCTGATAAAAATGAGAATACACCATCAATATAATAATCAAATCCTTGCAAATTATAATCGGGATAACTGAAAAGTCCCTTCTTTTCTTTATAATAATAATGAAGTAAATCATTTTCTCCTGCAATCCAATCTAATCCTTTTTCTAAAATGTTTTGGTTCATTATCTGAACTTTTTGCAAGTCATTTGATTTCTTTGCATTATATTGAAGACTATCTATATTTTCCTGGTATGTTGCAGAATCACTAACATACTCAATATGCATATAAGAATGTTTAGCAAATATTTTCAGATATTTCGGTATGAATCCAATTAAATAGGTTGTTTCATCACTTTGATTATTAAAAGAAAAAGTATCTGTTAGCGTAATCAAAGGATATGTCTCAAACACCATATATTCCAGCGAATCCTCATTGCCCACAACAACCCTTACCAGGCTGGTGTCCGTATTCAGTTGAACACTTCCGCTAATTTTTAGGCTGTAAAGGGTATCGCTCGGGCCGAAGGGATGAATAATTGCATCGGATGTAAAGGTGCTGTCAATCACTATTGTTTGAGAATGTAAACTTTTGCTAAAAATGCAAGTGCTTAATAATGTTATCATTACGCAAAAAATGACGGGGATAATTCGTTTCATTTTTATTGGTTTTGGTTGTTTACTATGCTATAAAGATATGGAGAGTTTTTTGATAAGTCAAGAAAGGGGGGGGTGTCGATTCTGTATTCTGTATTCTGTATTTACAATAGGATATGCAATTGAGAATTTACTATTTACAATGCATTGACAATATCAAATCGCATATTGCCAATCCAATTGTAAATACAGAATACCGAATACAGAATTCCAAATTCCCCCTCTCATTCCCTGAACACTACCTCCAGCACCACGGTTCCTACCATATCCAGCGATTCCCGGTCGATATAATCCATGTTGTCGTTCAGGGTATGCCAGTGCTCGAAAAAGCTGCCGTTGGGTGAAGAATTGTCGAGATGGATAATATTTAATGCAGGGATCTTTTTGTATTTGTTTACATAATAATGGTCGTCGGTAATATACCCGCCTTTTTCATCCAGGAACCAGGAACCGTAGCCCAGGCTATTGGCAATTCCCCATACTTTATCCACCTTATCGGAGGCATAATATACGCTGAATCCCTCTTTCCTGAACTGGGGGTCGGGCACACCCACCATATCGAGCAGGATGGCATAACGGGCTTTATAGGTGAATTTGTGAGGATTTTTCGACCAGTACTGGGATCCCAGTCCCCAGTGGTCTTCCCCGGAATGTCCCTGATCACTGCTTGGCGGTCCATAGTCCTCCAGATCGAAAAAAATGATATCCACTCCGATCTCCGGTTGCGTCATACTCAGTTGCCGGGCCACTTCCAAAAGCACCCCTACCCCGCTGGCTCCGTCGTTTGCACCGGGAATGGGCGTGTTGTGGTTGGCAGGATCAGGGTCGTGGTCGGCATAAGGCCTTGAATCCCAATGTGCGCAAAGCATTATGCGCGCCTTCTGATCCGGCTTGAAAATGCCGATAATATTCTTCCCATCCAGGATGCTTCCGTTATAAGCGCGGGCAGAGAAATCCTGCACGATTACCTCATCACAAAATCGTTCCAGCGTCTTTGCCAGGTATGTAGCACAGGCTTTATGCGCAGCCGACCCGGGAACACGGGGACCGAAGCTAACCTGCTTTTCAACAAACTGATAGGCAGAATCGGCATTAAACTCCGGAACAGTTATCATTCTTTTACTTGTTTCAGCAACATCGGAGGCTTTAATCCTGTTTCCTTCGTTGCAGGAAAACAGGATCAACGAAAATGATATAAATAATAGATACCGTACTTGTTTCATTATCGTGTTAGCGTAATAAATTATTTCAACCAATGAACTGTTTTCCCCCATTTTCCCTCAAACACAAAGCTTTCAAGCTCTTTTCTCTCCCTTTCGGCCAGTTCCTGTTTTTGCATACGCGGATGCAGCATACCCGGATCTCCAATAAAACCGATCACAAAGGTTGTCAGCGCTTCGTAATCGTCGGGTATACCAAACAATTCCCTTGCTTTCTCTGCACTGAAGCCACCCATCTGATGAACGTAGAGATCTTCATGCATAGCCTGGAAGGTCAGGTGAGCAATGGATTGCCCCACATCGTACTGGTAGTGAACATATTCACCTCCTCCTTTTTCCCGAACTTTCCTGCCAAAAGCCATTCCCAGGACAGGTGCCGTTTTACACCACAATTGATTGAACTCAACCAGGGTGCTGAAGATTTTTTCGTAGGTTTCATCTCCCTTTTCTCCTATGAAGAAATACCAGGGCTGTTCGTTGGATGAAGAGGGCGACCAGCGTGCTGCCTCCACAAGCCGTTGAAGCTTTTCCCTGGCCACGGTCCTGTCGGAAAAAGCCCTCGGGCTCCAGCGTTTCTTCAGGTAAAGATGAATAGCGTACTTTGTTTTTGCATCTTTCGACATAATTATTTGGTTTTAAAAAGTTAAGGTAAACACCGTTCCTTCATCGGGTTTGGATTTAACCGAGATACTGCCTTTATGCAGGTGCATGATCTGCCTCGACAGGCTCAGCCCAATACCGGAACCATGCTTCTTCGATGTAAAGAAAGGCATAAAGATCTTGTCCATGATATCCGGTTTGATCCCATAGCCGTTATCCTGGAACTCAATTACGATCCTGTTGTTGCTGCCCGGGGTGGCCAGTATGTTGATCAAGGGTTTATCCGTTTCCCTGACCGCATCAATGGCGTTTAAGAGAAGATTTATAATCACCTGGTCGAGCAGGTCGGGATCGGCAGTGATCATCAGGTCAGGAGGAAAGACCCTGACATTGCATTCAATGCCCATGTCGTCCATTTTGGGCTTCAGAAGCTGTCTGGAACGCTCAAAGACATCCCTGACCGGGAAATAACGGAAATTTGGTTTCGGGATACGGGTCAGATTCCTGTATACCTCCACGAAGTTCAGCAGTCCCTGGCTCCTGCCCTGAATGGTGGCAATAGCCCCGTCGATATTCTCAACATCGTCATCGTCCAGTTCGTTGAGGCTGACAACGCCCTCTTCCTCCCTCAGCAACATTTCCCTCACGGTAGAAGCAAGTGAGGATATCGGGGTTATACTATTGGTTATCTCATGCGTGAGAACCCGGATAAGCTTCTGCCATGATTCAATCTCCTTTTCATCCAGTTCGGAGCTGATGTTTTGCACCGATACCAGGACATAATCTTCTCCCCGCATCCTGAATTCAGTGGCTGCGATGGCAAGCTGCAGGAGTTCATCTTCCAGGAATAGCTTAACCAGTGTTTTATCGCCTGCTTTCAGCGACAATAAAACGTCCGGCAGATCATCCTTTATCACCACCAGGTCGCGAACATATCTCAGATTCCTTACTTTCAGCAGTTTTCGAATAGCATTGTTGTAAATATCAACTTTTCCCTGCCGGGTATAAGCGATGATACCAATGCTGATATGCTGAATAACGGTCTGAAGGTAATTGTAATGTTCTTCTTTTTCAGCGCGGTTCTTTTTAAAATCGTTGATAACTTCGCTGAAGGAGCGGCTCAATCCCTCGAAGCTACGGCCAAGCCCGGCATCAGAAAAAGAACTGGAAAAATCGGAATGGCGTATACTTTGAAGAAACTGTGAAAGCTTGCGGTTGGTACGATCGGTATAACGAATGAGCAGAACCACCTGGAGGAGTGAAAGCATGATAAGGATGAGCAGGCTGATGTTGTATCCTGTACGGTTATAAACATAGAACAGCAAAACGATGGTAAGGGTCATCAATAAAACCCTGAGAATAATCTGGACCCGGAAATTTTTAAAGACCATATTTTTCTATTCTTCGGTACAGTGAGGCTCTGGTGAGGCCAAGTTCCTTGGCTGCTTTGCTGATGTTTCCACCATGCTTGTCGATGACCTTACGGATGAGCATTTTTTCCGTTTCCTCCAGGTTAAGGTTGCTTGTGCGGATGGCATCATCCTGGTTTTCTTCTATCCTGGAAAGGAAAAAATCGTCCGGTTCCAGGATATTGGATTCGCTCATGATCACGGCTCTTTCGACAGCATGCTGCAATTCGCGGATATTTCCGGGCCAACTGTGCATTTCGAGTCTTTTCTGGGCAGCCGGGCTGACCCTTTTCGTTGGCATCTTGTATTTCTGGCAATAAATATCCAGGAAATGGTCGATCAACAAGGGTATGTCATCGTCTCTTTCCCTAAGGGAAGGAATGTGGATCTCAACGGTGTTGATGCGGTAAAGCAGGTCCTGCCGGAATTTATTCTCATTCACCATCTGATGCAGGGGCATGTTGGTGGCACAGATAAGTCTCACATCAATAGGTATCTCGGCATTTGTTCCCAGCCTCACCACTTTACGGTTCTGTATCACGCTTAGCAGTTTGGATTGCAGAGCCAGGGAGAGGTTTCCTATCTCATCAAGGAAAATTGTTCCCTTGTGTGCTGCTTCGAAGCGGCCGGCGCGGTCTTCCTTTGCATCGGTAAAAGCGCCTTTCTTGAACCCGAACAATTCACTTTCGAAGAGGGTTTCGCTGATGGCTCCGAGGTCAACACTGACAAATACCTCACCCGATCTTCGGGAGTGATCGTGTATGGCACGAGCAATGAGTTCCTTTCCGGTACCGTTTTCACCCAGAATCAGCACATTGGCATCGGTAACAGCAACCTTCTCGACAGTAGCCATCACTTTGAGCATTGCCGGTGATCTCCCGATCAGAGTACGTTGGTCGACATTTTTCACCCCGGCTTTCTGCTTCTGCCGGTTCTTGATCTCATTAAGCTCTCCTTTCGACCGTTTTAACTGTAATGAGGTAGAAATGGTAGCCAGCAGTTTCTTGTTATCCCAAGGCTTCAGGAGGAAATTGGTTGCACCTTCCTTGATGCCCTGCACTGCCAGCTCAATATCGCCATAACCCGTGATCAGGATCACAACTACCATTGGGTCTATCTCGAGTATCTTGTTCAGCCAGTGAAACCCTTCCTTTCCGCTTGTAGCATCCCTTGAAAAGTTCATATCAAGGAGAACAAGATCATAATTATCGTTTCGGATCAGATCCGGAATGCTCTCCGGATTATCCTCCGTATGAACGTACATTATGTGCTGTTTAAGAAAAAGCTTTGCAGCAAGCAATACATCCCTGTCGTCATCAACAATCAACAGTTTGGCATCCAGTTTTTCCATGTGCGTCCGTGTTTCAGTGGTTAATGTATTTAACCGGGAATAATTCGTAAAGTTATAAATAATGTTCGTATCTGTACAAAATGTTGAACGATATTGGACAAATAACATTCAATATTTCCGCATAAAGGCATTCTATATATTTTACATTCAATTACTTGCATTAATTGGCATAAATTTAGAAACAGTGAGGGAACTATTAAAAACCAAAAAACTTTACAAAAAATGGATCGGATAATTGAAAAAAAGAAGTGGACAACCCGGAGGATTCTTACCATTGCAGCCATAGCGGTTTTTGTGTTTTTCCTGATTTATTTGATATTATTAAGGGACAAATCGAGCAAGCTTTACATAGAAAAGGAGCAGATCACCATTGCCCAGGTCATACAGGATAATTTTCAGGAATTCATTCCCGTTGACGGGGTAGTATACCCTAGAACGACCATATATATTGATGCCATACAAGGCGGGATAGTCGAGGCGGTATATGTTGAAGACGGCGCCATCCTGGAAAAAGGAGATCCCATACTGAAGCTGATGAATGCCAACCTGGAACTCAGTTTCATGGAGCAACAGACCTGGATGTACGATGCCATCAACAATTTGCAGAACACGAGGATCAGCCTCGAGCAGAACAAATTCTACCGTGAACGGGAACTGGAGAACCTCAAAGCCCAGATGGATGAAGCAAAGAAGACTCATGTCAGGAATCAGATCCTGATAGAGGACAGTATGATCTCCATCAAAGATTTTGAAGATTCGGAGCGTACCTACCGGAATGTAATCAAGCAATATGACCTGACCAGGAAGCTGCAGAAGCTGGATTCCATCTCAGCCATTACTTCACTGGAACAGATCAATAACTCCATTAACCGCATTCAGAACAATCTGAAGCTTCTGGAAAAGACCATGGAGAACATGTTAATTAAAGCTCCGGCCAACGGCAAATTATCATCCTTTAGTGCGGAGATCGGGGAGACCAAGGGCAGTGGAGAGCATCTTGGCCAGATCGACATGCTTGACGGATTCATGCTCAGGGCCAATATTGATGAGCGATACATCTCCAGGGTTCATATCGGGCAGGAGGCAGAATTCGACATGAACAACACGAATTACAAGCTCACCATCAGCAAGATATATACTGACGTCACCAATGGTACTTTCCTGGTTGAACTGCAATTTAGCGGCGATGAGCCGCAGAACATTAAAAGAGGACAGACCATTCAGCTTAAGCTTATGTTCAGCAGTCCATCCGAGGCATATATTGTCAAGCGGGGTGGGTTTTTCCAGGAAACCGGAGGAAACTGGATCTACGTGGTTGAACCGGGCGAGACTTACGCAGTAAAGCGGGATATCAGGATCGGAAGGCAAAACACCCGTTTTTATGAGATCCTGGAAGGCCTTGAGCCCGGTGAAAAGGTGATCATTTCATCCTATGATTCCTTTGGTGGCAAAGACAAATTGATTTTTAAATAAGCAGCTTTCCGGTACTATTTCAAAACCCTTAAAATTAACCATATGAGAGAAGTAGTAATCTTAATCCCCGATGTCGACGTCGAACAGAACGTTGAGATTGAAGTCAGGATCAACGGTCGCAAGAAAACACTGCAGTACCGGGTGGAATTATTGCGATGGGAAGGCAACAATGAGCCTCCGGAAGATACGGTAAAGGTACTCCGGCACAAAATTGCCGAATACGATCAAAATTGGGAACTCGTGGAAATCGGTGCACCGACAAAATCCAACATTCCTCTGATGTTCAGAAAGAAAACACCATCAGACGAACAGTAATGAAAATGTTTAACATTTAAAACCAATGAAATGAAAGAAGTTATCCTTGCAATTTTAAGTCTTATGCTTTGTGCCATCCTGAATGCCCAGGAAGCAGATAAAGAAGCCATTAAAACTGTTATTCAGGAAGCCTATATTGATGGGTTGCAGAACAAAGGTGATCTCGACAAGACCCGCCAGGGCTTCCATCCCGGATTTAACTTACTGATGCTTGGCGACGACGGGATCATGAACAAGCTTCCGATTTATAATTGGATCCAGATCTCAGAGATAAGAAAGGCAAAAGATCCTTCACCCGTACCGGAAAGCCAACTGGTAACCTGTGAATACGATATGATTGATATAACGGGGAAAGCGGCCATTGCCAAGATAAGCCTGTATAAGGAAGGAAAGAAGATCTTCACCGATTACCTTTCCCTCTACCAATTCCCCGACGGATGGAAGATTGTCGGCAAGATTTATCACCGTTATCCCGCAGAGCAATAATAACATTTAAGGAAAAGGAAGCCGGTTATGATTTACTATTACGGAAAGATCGCCTTCAGAAATCTGGTCAAACATAAGCTATATTCATTGCTGAATATCACCGGACTGGCTATAGGCATAGGAAGTTTCATCCTGATTGGACTATATATTGTAGATGAGTTGAGTTATGACCGTTATCATGAAAAGTCGGACAGGATATACCGCATGGCCCAGATCTCGGATTTCGGAGGTGTCGGGGAAAACTCAGCCAGTCTTCCTTTTCCTGTTGCATTTACCCTGCAGGGAGAGTATCCCGATATGATAGAGAACGTCACCCGGGTTTTTAATTTCCAGTCACCACAAACTTTAATAGAATACGGTGAAGCAAAATATATTGAAAGCGGTGTTTATTTTACCGATTCCACTTTTTTCGGAGTGTTTGACCATGTCTTTCTCACGGGTGACCCAGAGTCTGCTCTGGATGAGCCCTTCAGCGTAGTCATCTCTGAAACGGCCGTATCAAAATATTTTGGGGATGAGGATCCCATGGGCAAAATACTGAAGGTGGAAGGAAATTTTCAATTTAAAGTAACGGGAATTATTAAAGACATACCATCACAAAGCCATTTTCATTTTGATTTCATAGCATCCATGAGTTCGGTAAAGCAGATCTATGGAGGGAGGCTTCCCGCGACATGGGTATGGAATCCATGCTGGACTTATCTGGTGCTGGCAGAAAATGTAAAACCTGAGCAACTGGAAGCCTTGTTCCCGGAATTCATTCAGAAGTTCTTTTTTGATGCGGAAAGGGACAACATAACGCTTTACTTGCAGCGATTAACGGATATACATCTGCATTCGCGTCTGGATTATGAGATTGAGCCGAACAGCAATGTCGCTTATATTTATATCCTGGGCGCCATAGCCATATTCCTGCTGGTAATTGCCGGTATCAACTTCATGAATCTTTCTACGGCAACCTCCTCGGGTCGTTCCAGGGAGATAGGCATGAAAAAGGTGGTTGGGGCACAACGTACCCAACTGGTCCGGCAGTTTCTGAGCGAATCGGTGATCCTGACCATACTTGCTGCTATCCTGGCATTGATCCTGGCCGAGGTGACCATCCCATGGTTCAACAATTTTTCAGGAAAGAACATCTCACTGAACACCTTGTTACAATGGGAATACCTGCTATCCCTTGCCGGCATTATTCTGCTCGTGGGGTTACTTTCAGGATTGTACCCGGCGTTTTATTTATCCTCATTCCGGCCTGTCTGGGTACTCCGGATGAATACACGCTGGCAAAACGGCAGCGGATTGGCCAGGAAGATCCTGGTTGTCTCACAGTTTACCATTTCCATTGCCCTGATCATTGGAACCATATTCATCTTCAGACAAATCACTTACCTGAGAAATGCCGACACAGGGTTTATCAAAGAGAACATCCTGGTGATACCCATCGACAGGACCCCGGTAATTCAGCAATACAAGACCTTCAAGAATGAGTTGCTGAATAACCCGCAGATATTGAGTGTCACCACTATGGATTACATCTTTGGAACAGCTTATAATACGCATGAATTCAGGCCGGAGGGTTATCCCGACAATGAGTGGCAGTTTTACCCATGTTTAGTAATTCAGGAAGATTTCGTAAAGACGTTCGGTTTGAAGATCCTTGCAGGAAGGGATTATAATGAGAAGCAAAAAACCGATGCGGTGAAAGGCATACTGATCAATCGTGCCATGGTTGATCATTTGGGTTGGGGAGAACCGCAGGATGCATTAGGCCGGAAATTCAGGTCGCTGGAGGGAGAAGAAAGGGTTATTGGAGTGATAGAGAATTTCAACGCCACATCGCTGCATAAGCCAAGTGGTCCGTTTGTATTGAATATGAAGGAAAGCCAGGGCTCCATAAACTGGTTCATGAATTATATCGCCATCAGGGTAAAACCCGGAGATTACCATGAACTCCTGTCATTCCTGGAAGAAAAATGGACGGGATTTGTTAAAGACAGACCCTTTGAGTATACCTTTTTAGACCGTGAGCTGAACAGGTTGTATCACGAAGAACAAAATCTGGGACGGATGGCGCTTGTATTCACCATCCTTGTGATCCTGATCTCATCTCTTGGATTGTTTGGTCTGGCGGCATACATGGCAGAAAAGAGAACCAAGGAAATAGGCATACGCAAGGTCCTTGGAGCAAAAGAAAGCACCATCATGCGTCTGATGTCGGCAGAATTCGTGAAGCTTATGCTGGTAGCCAACCTGATTGCCTGGCCTTTATCCTGGCTCATACTAAGATACTGGCTCGGACATTTTGCTTACCAGGTGCCGCTGAGCTGGTATATTTTTTTATTATCAGGATTGTTTGCCCTGTTCCTGGCCATGGTGGTCACACTGGTCAAAGCATGGCAGGCAGCACGGATGAATCCTGTGGATACATTGAAATATGAATGATCAAATAATTATTAGAAATGCTTTTTAATTATTTCAAAACATCGTTCAGATATCTTATCAAGCAGAAAGGTTATACATTGATCAATCTGCTGGGTTTGTCGCTGGGATTGGCAACCTGTATACAGATTTTCCTCTTTGTACAGGATGAGGTCAGCTACGATCGTTTTCATAAAGAAGCAGGAAATATATACCGGTTTGAAATTATCTGGGAAGGTGAAGGACAAAGGGAACACTGGGCTGCAACAGAAGGTTTTATAATTCCATCCCTGATGGAAAAATTCCCGGAAATAATCTCCGGTGCAAAGATCAATTTCTCTTATTTCCCGGCCATTACAGAATACAATGGACAGGAATTTTCTGAAAAGAATTTCATTTATGCAGATTCTACGCTCTTTGATGTATTTTCATTTGCCATGCTTCAAGGAAATCCGGGCACTGCTTTAAGTGGACCCGGGAAGCTGGTCATGACAAAATCTACATCAAAAAAATATTTTGGAGAAGACAATGCGATCGGTAAGATCATAACATTAGGTGGAGAGTCTTTTCAAGTGAGTGGTGTTATAGAGGACATACCGGTAAATTCTCATTTTCATTTCGACATAGCCATTTCGATGGACCATCTCCGGGCGGCAAACCGCAGGGTTGATGAACATGGTCCTGCAGGATTTTATTCTTACATCAGGCTTCCCAACAGGGAAAGTGCAAAGTTGCTTGAGGAAAAAGTCAATAAAGACATTTACGAATTCTATGGTTTCGTTACGGCCGGCGACAGTACAAATATGCCGGATGGCTGGACAGTTGAGGCAAGGTTAAAACCCATAACACGGATACATCTGTATTCAAATGTCGAAAAGGAAATTGAACCCAATTCCAGTATCAGCAATGTCTATATTTTTTCAGCGGTTGCTGTTTTTATCTTATTCATAGCATGTGTAAATTATATGAATCTTGCAACAGCCAGATCGGTTAAAAGGTCTCGCGAAGTTGGGCTGAGAAAAGTTCTCGGGAGTTGGCGAGGGAATATCTTCAATCAATTCATGACAGAATCATTCATTTTGAGTTTTCTTTCCCTGATAGTTGCCATTGCCATAGTAGCTGCTATTCTACCGGTATTCAATGAGATAACCGGCAAGTTTATTGAACTTAATCTTATCGACAACTATCCTCTCCTGCTCACTTTGATCATTGTTCTGGCAATCACAACGGTTCTTGCCGGAGCCTATCCGGCAATTTATCTTTCAGGATTCAGCCCCCTGAAAGCCATGAAAACAAATATCCTGAATAATAAATCCGGCAAGACATCGCTCAATTTAAGAAGAGTGCTGGTAATCACACAATTTGCCATTTCTGTTTTGCTAATTATTGCAACCATAACCGTATACCGCCAGATTCATTTTATTAACAAGAAGAACCTAGGATTCGAAAAGGAACAGGTAATGGTAATCTCCATGCCCACCCGGAATGATCAGGGCCGGATAACATCCCTTAAGAATGAACTGATGAAGCTGCCCGAAGTTAAATTCATGTCAGCCAGTTCAGGAATACCCGGGCAACGAATTCCGTATCTGACAGTCAGGATACCCGGATTAGCCCAGGAAGAGGTGGAAAACCAGGAAGAAGGGGAGGATGTGATAGGCATCAGGGTATTATCGGGAGATGCTGATCTTCTCCGCACACTTGGGATTAAAATATCCGAAGGGAGGGATTTTTACAATACTCCGGGTAACGATGAAAACTCAGCATTTATATTAAATGAAGCCGCTGTTAAAGAATTTGAATTAGAAAACCCTGTCGGTCAAAGGTTTGAATATCTCTACGGGCTTCAGGAACCTAAAAGCGGCAACATTGTGGGTATAGCGGCTGATTTTCATTTTGCTTCCCTGCACAATGAAGTTGAACCTTTAATGATACATATTTACCCCGCATATAATCGCTATCTTCTGGTCAAACTTTCCACAAATGATATGCAGAAGACTCTGGTCGATATCGACAGGATCTGGTCGCAAACGGAACATTCACTACCTATGGATTATTTCTTCCTGGATTCATATTACGACAATATGTATAAATCGGAACTCAGCATGGGTAAGGTGATCACATATTTTACAATTTTCGCGATAATTGTTGCTTGTCTTGGTTTGCTGGGGCTGGTCTCATATATTGCCGAACAGAAGACAAGGGAAATCGGGATCAGAAAAGTATTGGGTGCATCCGCAACTTCAGTTATCGAGTTGCTGGGAAAAGAATTTCTTTTACTTGTAGTGATAGGAAACCTGATTGCATGGGTACCTGCCTATTACTTTATCAAAGACTGGTTGAACAGTTTTGCTTATAGCCCTGGGGTTAATCTATGGGTATTTGGAATGACTGCACTGATTTCGATACTTATCTCAGTAATAACAGTAAGTGCGAAAGCTTTCAGTGCTGCCAGGACTAATCCTGCGAAAGCATTGAAATATGAATAAATAGCAAGTTAATTGTAACCGGAATGTTTTAGAAACGTCAATATACTAACTTTAATTCGGATAAAATGGAAAATAACTTAATGATCAAGACGGAACAACTGGTAAAGGTATTCCGTACGGATGAAGTAGAGACTACTGCCCTGAATGAAGTCAATCTTGAGATTAAAAAAGGAGAATTTGTGGCCATCATGGGTCCTTCAGGATGTGGTAAATCAACCCTGTTGAACATCCTGGGATTGCTTGACAACCCAACGGGAGGCAAATATTTCTTTGTTGGGAATGAAGTATCGCGCTTTTCTGAAAGGCAGCGCGCCAGGCTGAGGAAAGAGAACATTGGATTTGTGTTTCAGAACTTTAATCTGATCGATGAGCTGACCGTATTTGAAAACATCGAATTGCCGTTGATTTACCTGGGGTTACCGTCGTCGAAGCGGAAAGAACGCGTGGAAGAGGTCATGGAGAAGATGCAGATTGCACACCGCAGAAAGCATTTCCCCTTACAGTTATCGGGAGGACAGCAGCAGCGTGTGGCAGTGGCCCGTGCCGTGGTTGCAGGTCCGAAGCTTATCCTGGCCGACGAGCCAACCGGTAACCTCGATTCCGCTCATGGTGAGGAAGTGATGAACCTCATCGAAAGTCTGAACCAGGCCGGTACCACGGTAATCATCGTAACTCACTCACAACGTGATGCCGAATACGCCGGAAGGATAGTTCAGCTTTTCGACGGCCAGATCGTTACGGAAAACATCAAAAAGACCTTACTATAAGGCAGAATCGCCTGGCAACAGGCAATAGATTAATTATTGGCGGGGATGTTTGTAAACGGATTATTATATCCGGAACAAGATATGCCCGCCCAGTTCCAGGATTAATAATGAATTCCTATGTTAACCAATTACTTAAAAAGCGCTTTCCGGAATTTCATGAGAAACAAGTTTTATACTATTCTCAATATTCTGGGACTGTCGGTGGGTATGGCCACCTTTGTTTTCATCCTGTTTTATATACGGGATGAATCGGGGTACGACAAATACCATGAAAAACATCCAAGGATACACCGGCTTGATTCGGAGTTTAACATCAATAACAAGGTAGACAGGTTTGCCATTGTACCGGTGCCCATGGGACCGGCATTCAAACTGGAGTTTCCTGAAGTAAAAGAGTTTGTGAGACTATACGGTGCTGGAAATGCCCTCATAAAATATGGCACCAAGGAGTATTACGAGGAGAATTTTTACTTCTGCGATTCAACCATTTTTGATGTATTCACGCATGAATTCATTCTGGGAAGTCCGGAAAAATCACTGACCGAGCCAAAAACCATAGTGCTCACCGAAAAGATCGCCAAAAAGTATTTTGGTAATGAAAACCCGATGGGTGAAATGATAACCACGGGAAGCGGCAACACATACCAGGTAACCGGTGTGATACGCGACCTGCCGGCCAACAGCCATGTCAGGTTTGATGCCCTTCTTTCGGGAGCCACCATTGCGGAGGAGCAAGGTGTGGATGAGTTCAACAGCATGGAGCCTATAAGATTCTGGAATATAGGAGTTTATACATACATCCTGTTGCATGAAAATGCAGACATTCAGAGCATCTACGATAAATTTCCGGCTTTTTACGAAAAGTATATGAAGTCTATCGGAGATCAGATCAATGCCAGTTTCCAGTTGCTGACTACACCGCTGGCGGATACGCATTTCCGGACCGGGCTGGCAGCTAACCAGACAACCGGCAACAAGGGATATATTTACATTTTTTCCGCGATAGCAGTGTTTGTATTGTTGCTGGCGGCCATCAATTATATGAACATGGCCACTGCAAGGTCGACAAACCGGGGTCGTGAGGTTGGTATACGAAAGGTTTCGGGGGCATACCGGGGACAATTGATACGGCAATTTATCGGGGAATCGGTCATCCTCTCCGTGATTGCTATGCTGATAGCGATCTTCGCAGTATACCTGTTGATTCCTGATTTTAATACATTAACAGAAAAGACCATACATTTCGCTTCCGATCCGCTTATTTTCGTGATCATTGCACTTGTTGCTGTTTTCACAGGGTTTTTATCAGGAATTTATCCCGCTTTCTATCTGTCGTCGGTATCACCTGTTGTTGCCCTTAAAGGCAGCGGGGATACTTCTGCCAAAGGGAAAGGCTGGATGAGAAGGATACTTGTAGTGGTACAGTTCTTCATCGCCATAGTGATGATCATTGCTACCATTGCAGTGACCAATCAACTGAATTTCCTGAAAAATAAAGACCTGGGCTTCAACAAGGAAAATGTTATCGTGTTGCAGTTACAGGATTCGGCATTTCGCAGCAAAGGAGAATCGTTTAAGAAGGAGCTGATGCAGAATCCTGACATATTGGGTGTTACAAGAAGCTCACAGGTTCCCGGCGAAATCAGTTGGATTCAGGTAATGAATGTGGAAAAAGACAGCCAGATGGTGCAAAGCTCTCTGATACTGGCCCAGGTGGATTATGATTTTATCGGGACAATGCAGATGGAGGTTCTGAAAGGAAGGGATTTCGACCTGAATATGGCAACCGATGATACAGGGGCAGTAGTCATTAACGAAACGGGGGCCCGGTCGCTCGGCTGGTATGATGATCCTGTTGGAAAGCGCATCGATTATGAACTGGAGCTGGATGGAAGAGTTGGAAGGCCCATGAAGGTGATTGGAATGGTGAAAGATTTCAACTTTCGTTCCCTGCATAACCCGGTTGAACCCATGATCATGTTTATCGCGCAATTCAACCCCTATAATATTTCCATACGGATACGGGAAGGGAAGCTGAAAGAAACCCTTGCTTTCATTGAGGAGAAATGGAATGATTTCGGTGCGAAGCGGCCTTTCGACTATGATTTTCTGGAAAGCAACATGAATAATATGTACCAGAATGAGGAAAAGATCAGCAGGATATTCAGCATTGCCACCTTTCTGACCATCTTCATTGCCTTACTCGGTTTGCTTGGATTGTCATCCTTCATAGCGGAACAGAAAAACAAGGAGATCGGCATCAGAAAGGTCGTAGGGGCATCGGTGACCGACATCCTGTTTCATCTTTACAGCGACTTCCTGGTACTTATCATGGTTGCATTTATCCTGGCCGTACCCATTGCCTGGTGGAGAATAGACATCTGGCTGAAAGACAGCTTTGTCTATTATCAGAGCCTACAATGGTATACCTTTCTCCTGGCAGGTGCCCTTGCGCTAATCATAGGCATTGTCACGATCAGTTTCCATATAATCAGAGCGGCGAATGCCAATCCTGTGGATGCGATAAAGTATGAATAGTTTAACAGATGACATCTCAGTGGCCTGAGATGTCATCTTATCCTAATCCTATGTTTAAGAATTACTTAAAGACCGCTTTCAGAAGCCTCTGGAAACAAAAGGGGTATTCTCTGATCAATTTGCTGGGACTGGCGATCGGCATGGCCGCCTGCCTGATAATCCTGATATACATCGTAAATGAGCTGAGTTACGATAAATTCCATCATGAACATGAAAATGTTTACCGCACAGCTTTCGATGGGGAGTTTTCGGGTGATTTTTTTAATGTGGCGGTCTCATCGGGTGGCATTACCGGGGTCATCATGGAAGATTTTCCTGAAGTAATTGCTGTAACAAGGATTGTATCGGGTGGAGAAAAGACGCTGCTGAGTTATGAAGACAAAAACATTTACGAGAATAATATATACTTTGTTGATTCCATGTTTTTGGGAATTTTCGATTTCCCACTGCTGGAGGGAGATCCAAAGACAGCGTTGCGGGAGCCCAATTCAGTAGTGTTATCAGAATCAATAGCCCGAAAATTCTTTGAGAAAGGCAGTGCGGTAGGCAAAACGATACGACTGAACAACGAGAGGGAAGTGAAAATCACCGGCATCCTGGAAGACCCGCCGGCAAATACACATCTGGATTTCAATATACTGGCCTCATTTCATACGCTTGGCGAATCTGCCGTCAACAATTATGAAGACTGGGGATCATTGAATCTTTACACATACATCAGGACACTTCCAGGAACTGATCCTGAAGAGCTTACAAGCCGTTTCCCGGATTTTTTACTGCGTCATATTCCATTTTTATCGAAGACAGACAAAATAAAATTCAGGATGTACCTGCAGCCGGTGGCCAGTATACATCTTCACTCGAACCTGATGGCTGAAATGAGTCCGAACAGCGACATCAACTACATATATGTCTTTGGTGCTATTGCTGTGATCATTCTGATCATCGCCTGCATCAATTTCATGAACCTGACCACTGCCAGGTCGGTAAACAGGGCGCGGGAAGTAGGGATCAGGAAGGTTGCCGGGGCATACAGAAGTTCCCTCATTGGGCAGTTCATCGGTGAATCCGTTATCCTGAGTTTCCTTGCCATGATCATAGCCTTGTTGCTGGTGGAAATAACCTTACCGCTTTTCAACCAGCTTACCTCGCTGGAGCTTGGCCTGGGGGTGCTTACAAGCTGGCAGATACCCCTGGCATTATTAGTTCTGGTGGTTTTTGTCGGGATTGTTGCAGGCAGTTATCCTGCCTTTTACCTTTCGTCGTTTCAGCCGGTTAAAGTCGTAAAAGGAGATCTTTACAGAGGAAAGAAAAGGAGTATTCTGCGGAATACCTTAGTGGTGATTCAATTTACCATTTCCGTGATCCTGCTGATCAGCACCGTGTTTGTTTTTTACCAGATGGATTACTTTAAAAGCAAGAGATTAGGTTACGATGAGGAGAATGTCCTGGTATTGCCACTCAGAGGGGAGAATACCATGAACCGGTTCAATACCATGAAGCAAGAACTGGAGCAGATCCCGGGAATCAGAATGGTAGGGAGTTCAACTTCCGTCCCGACCAAAGGATTAAACGGGATAGGATACCAGCCGGAAGGGATACCGGAAGATGCCCCATGGATCATATATACCATTTACGGAGATTTTGATCTCATTGATGCTTTGGGGATGAACATCATTGAAGGAAGGGGATATGAGGGGAGTTCACCGGCCGACAGCAACAGCATCCTGATCAACGAAACGCTGAAGAAGAAGCTCGGCTGGGAAGATCCTGTGGGCCGTACCATTTATGGTTTTGGAGGAGACACAAATGAGGTGCTGAAGGTCATCGGCATCCTGGAAGATTACCATTTCAAGTCGTTGCATGAGCCCGTGGAGCCTGCAATGATAAGAATAAGCAATGAAGAACCTGAGTTTATTGTGATCCGCACCTTGCCCGGGAACCTGGAAAGCTCTCTGGGCAGCGTTGAAGAAGTTTGGGAAAGCCATGAGCAGACTTTTCCTTTCGATTATTTTTTCCTGGATCAGGAATTGGATAATCAGTATCAGTCGGAGCAGAAGATGAGCCGCTTGTTCATCTATTTCACGATACTGGCGGTATTTATTGCCTGCCTGGGTTTGCTCGGACTGGCTTCTTTCTCTGCAGAACAACGGACGAAAGAGATAGGCATCAGGAAAGTCCTGGGAGCCTCCCCCGGCCTGTTATCGATAATTATGGTACGCGATTTCATTCGTTGGGTGCTGATTGCCAACATCATTGCCTGGCCCCTGGCCTGGTGGTTCATCCGCGACTGGCTTGATAACTTTTCGTACCGTATCAGCATCATGCAATTTTCATGGGTTTTTATTGTCGCAAGCCTTGTTTCCATCGTGATCGCCATCCTGACGGTGCTCGTACAAGCCATACGGATATCTATGGCGAATCCGGTGGAGGCGCTGAAATATGAGTGAGGGATCGAAGATCGAAGATCGAAGATCGAAGATCGAAGATTGGATGTACGATTGAGGATGGAAGATTGAAGAGTTGGCGGAATGCGTTTTCAAAACCCCAAAATCACAATTGTTCCTTTCCCTGGTTCCGAGCGCACATCAATGCTGCCTTTGTGCAGTTGCATGATCTGTCTCGAGAGGCTGAGGCCGATGCCGGAGCCTTCCTTTTTGGTGGTAAAGAAAGGGATGAAAGCCTGGGTTAGGGTTTCTGCATCCATGCCACTGCCGTTATCCTGAACGGAAACAAAAGCCTGTTCGCCGGAAATGCCCGTCCGGATGATGATCTCCCGATTTTCGATGCCTTTTAAGGCATCCCGTGCGTTGATCAGGATGTTGATCAGTACCTGTCCCAGGAGGTCTGGGTCG
>JAHJRE010000169.1 GCA_018831055.1 Bacteroidota bacterium | reverse complement strand
TCTTGACTTATCAAAAAACTCTCCATATCTTTATAGCATAGTAAACAACCAAAACCAATCAACATGAAACGAATTACCCCCCCCCATTTTTATTTGCGTAATGATAACATTATTAAGTACTTGCGCCTTTAACAATAATTTACACTCCCAAACCATTGTGATTGACAGCACCTTTACCGCTGATGCGGTTTTGCATCCTTTTGGCCCGTATGACACGCTATACAGCCTGAAAATAGGCGGAAGCGTTCAGTTGAATACGGACACCAGCCTGGTAAGAGTTGTCGTGGGCAATGAGGATTCGCTGGAGTATATGATGTTTGAATATTATCCTATGATAGCCGATTCAGCTTACTATTCTTTTTCCGGTGAATGTGATGAGACGGCTTACCTGAACGGGTTCATCCCGGAATATTTGAAAATATTCATTAGTGAAGCTACTCTGCAATTAGGTTATATATCCGATTCAGCAACCTGGCAGGAAAATCTCGACAGTCTTCAGTATACTTCCAAGCAAAACAAAGACCTGGAGAAAATTGACAACATGAACGTCTATATCAATGAGAGAGGCTGGAAGTGGTTTGCATATAGCACTCCCAAGGTTGAACAGTATTATTACCAAAAAAAACATACTTTCAGGGAAGGATATAATTTACTTGGAATTGACTATTATTTAGGAGGCACATACAACAGTGTGATCATTGAACAAATACCGCCCACAGATGAAACAACAGAGCTGATCTCATCTTTTGACTGGCGCGAGAAACATAATGCCGACATCGAGGGGTCTTTATACTGGGATGGAGAACTTAATGAAAAGAACAACGGTTGGATGACTAATATTAGAGATCAACATGGCTGTAATAGTTGTTCTGCATTCGGATCCATCGGTGCATTTGAAGCCTATATTAATCTCTTTTTCAATTTCCACTCCGATATTATTAATGGTCTTGAATTATCTGAAAGAGATGCCTTTAATTGCAGTAAGTATTTTGGTATCGCTGTCGGTTGTTCATGTGATAATGGGAAATATATAGATGACATTCTTGATTATATTCAAGGTACCGGTGTTGTAAATGAGGAATGTTACGAATATACGTCTGATCCAGACTCACTATGTGAGGGCTCTCCACCAGAATTGGATTGTTCATTCGCTTCAAAGTGCTCAGAGCCTCCATATATTGTAAAACTCGATGATTACAACGTTTATGATTTGGACGATCCTGCCATTGTCAATAAAGGCGAATTCATTAAAAGAAAACTAATTGAAGAGGGTCCATTAATTATTGAGGTCGGTAAATTATTTAATTCCTCAATGTCTCATTGCGTGGTTTTAACCGGTTACAGAATAGAAGATGGGATAACAGTTTGGATTATGAAAAACAGTTGGGGTTATAAGGCTTGGATACCCCCAATTCCTCCTAATTGGCCATTTTATAATGACCAAGGGTATGTTACAGCCAAGCTCCTTCTTGGTACAAATCATAATTACCCGTGTATATATGATACTTTTTATTCACTAGGTTCGCCTAATATGATTCAAACTCCTATAGTTCAGCCACCAGGATACGAGGAGTATTATATTCATACCTATGATAAAGATAAAGACGGATACTGGAACTGGGGTTTTGAAATGCCTGAAGGATGGGAACCTCCTTGTAACACTTCAGCCGACTGGAATGATAATAACAATAGAACAGGCCCTTGCGATGATAACTTTAATGGTCAGTACGTGCAACCGGAAATGGAAGTATACCAATACCACCCGATTAATGGTATAAAAATGATAGAAAATAATGGTTTTTGCAGCTTTACCTCCTCAGATTTAAACGCCAATGGGGAATTGACTATTAGAATCTTCAATACCGGAGATGCACAATTAAATTTTGCAAGCAATCCGGATCCTGTAATTGAATTATCCGATGAAGGTAACTGTTTCGAATTAGACATGAATGGTTTGGATACAAGTCCGAATATCTGTAATCTTACAAATTATAAAGATATAAAGATAAGCTACGATATTAACTGCCCCAT
>JAHJRE010000168.1 GCA_018831055.1 Bacteroidota bacterium | reverse complement strand
TAACGTTTATTATTACCGGACTTATGGGGATAGCTTTTATGATGTTTATGGGTATTAAACTTTAGTTCTTCATTAAACCATTACGCGATGTTACTTTCTGTCAGCATTGGAACCATAGTTGTATCAAGCATAATTGTTTTTATGGTGATCCTTATCCTGTTGGTCGGTATCCTGTTGTATGCCAGGAAAAAACTAACCCCACAGGGTAAAGTGCATATCGTTATTAACGATGATAAAGATCTGGAAGTGGATCCTGGGTCCAGTTTACTTTCAACACTTTCCAACAAAGGGATATTTCTCCCTTCTGCCTGCGGCGGTGGCGGTACCTGTGCCATGTGTAAATGTCAGGTTCAGGAAGGTGGCGGAAGTATTCTTCCTACAGAAGTAGGATACTTCACACGTAAGGAAATCCAGAATAACTGGCGACTGGGTTGCCAGGTTAAAGTCAGGGAAGATATGAAAATCCACGTCCATCCTGAAATTTTTGGTATTAAAAAATGGGAATGTGAGGTGGTTTCAAATCACAATGTGGCCACATTTATTAAGGAGTTTGTAGTGAAACTGCCGGAAGGGGAGAACCTGGAATTCAAATCGGGAGGGTATATTCAAATCGATATCCCCAAATGCGAGGTTGATTTCAAAGATATGGTGGTGGAAGAAGAATACCGTGATGAATGGGATAAATATAAAATGTGGGACCTGAAAATGAAGAACCCAGAACCCATCTTCAGAGCCTATTCCATGGCCAATCAACCCGCCGAAGGCAATATTATCATGCTGAATGTGAGGATTGCTACTCCTCCGTTTGACCGTAAAACCGGTGGTTTTATGAAAGTAAACCCTGGTATAGCTTCATCCTTCATTTTCTCCAGAAAACCGGGTGATAAAGTTACGATCTCCGGTCCGTATGGCGAATTCTTTATTAAGGATACTCAACGCGAAATGATGTTTATCGGCGGAGGCGCCGGTATGGCCCCCATGAGATCTCATATCTTTGATCAGTTTAAAACACAAAGAACCAAACGAAAAGCTACTTTCTGGTATGGCGGACGCTCTATGAGGGAATTATTCTATGTCGAAGAATTCCAGGAAATTGAAAAGAATTCCCCCAATTTTAAATTTAATATCGCCCTTTCAGAACCCAAACCCGAAGATAACTGGAAAGGCCCCATAGGATTTATCCACCAGGTGGTTATGGATGAGTACCTCAAAAACCATCCCGAGCCGGAAGATATTGAATATTACATCTGCGGCCCACCTATGATGAACGATGCCGTACTGAAAATGCTCGATGACTACGGCGTCCCACCTGAGATGATCGCTTTTGATGATTTTGGAGGTTAATGTATATTTGAAGTCCCGTTTAACACGGGACTTTTTAATAAACGGAATTATGAGAAACTCCTCTATTTTACTGATATGCATTGTTTTCGTATTGGGTTCATGCAAACCTGAAAAGAAAATCGGATTCATAGGCGAAGCCCAGGGGACTTACTATGCTGTCACCTATTTCGATAGCCAGGGCAGAAACCTCCAACCTGAATTGGATTCCCTGCTCCATTCGTTCGACCTCTCAGCTTCCTTGTGGGAGCCTGGTTCTGTCATATCGATTATTAATGAAAGCGATTCAGGAGCTGAGGCTGATACTGTAATTCGACAACTTTTCCGCCTGTCGAATGACATTGCAGTAAAAACCGGTGGGTCTTTTGATTATACTGTTGGCCCCCTGGTCAATGCCTGGGGTTTTGGATTTAAAAAAGGCATAGACCCCGACAGTAATGTTATTGATAGCCTCAAACGCTTTGTCGGATACGAGAAAATATCCCTCGAAAAGGGATTTCTTTACAAATCTTTTCCGGGTGTCTCCGTTGATTTTAATGCCATCGCCCAGGGATACTCCGTCGACCTCATAGGAGCCTGCCTCGAATCCTATGGTATTGATAACTATCTTGTCGATGTTGGAGGGGAAGTTTTAGCAAAAGGTAATAAACCAGACAATGAACCTTGGATCGTAGGTATTGAACAGCCTTCGGAATCGGCTGAGGATGAGCGATCCTTACAGGTAAAACTGAAGCTTCATAATAAAGCCGTAGCCACCAGCGGTAGCTATAGGAAATTCTTTGTACGCAACGGGGTTCGTTATTCCCATACCATCGACCCACAAACCGGTTACCCCGCTTTTCATTCTCTTTTAAGTGTGTCGGTGGTTGCCGGGAATTGCGCTACAGCAGATGCATACGCTACGGCTTTTATGGTCATGGGTCTGGAGAAATCCCTGGACTTCCTGAAATACAATAACGACCTGGAAGCATTCTTTATTTATTCCGATCCGGAAGGAAATTTCAGAACCGAATATACACCTGGATTTGAAAAATTCCTGATGGATTAATGATGGTGGTTATGGGGCTTGTTCTCACAGGATGATCCCCCGTCACCGGCACCACAGGTACACCCAATTCGCTTGCCTGTAGCAGGATCAACACTGGAACAGGATTTCTTGAATTCCCCTCCCTTTTTCAGGAACATTTTTATGGCAATGCCAAGAAGTGCGATTCCTATTAGTATTACGGAAATAAGAATGAGTTTAAGTGCCATGAAATCCTCTTTTTAATGATTGGAACAAATTCATTCAGGATTTGTTGCGCAAATATAACTTTTCCTTTTGAACTCGGAAATTACAATTGCAGCAGCAACCGAAGCATTCAGAGATTCCGCACCCTGCCGAAAGAAAGGTATTGAAATCTTTTCATCCGATAGCAATGCTATTTCATCAGAAATGCCATGGGATTCATTCCCGATAACAATGAACGCATTGTCTTGAATATCTGTGGTATAAATGTTTCTGCCGTCCATTACCGCAGAATAAACCCTTATCTTCCCCTTATTGCTTTCTATAATCTCCCGGAGTTCCTCATAATAAACATTTACTCTGGTTATCGATCCCATCGAAGATTGAACTACTTTCGGATTGTACATATCTACCGTTTGTTTTGAGCAAATGATCCTTTCAATTCCGAACCAGTCGGCTAATCGTATGATGGTCCCCAGATTCCCCGGATCCCTAATGTCATCGAGTAAAATACTTATGCCATTGCACAATTCTTCTTTCTTAATGTCCCGTGTTGGAATCCCCGCAACAACGATAACCTCGTTGGGCGTGGTAAGGTTACTGATCTTTGTCAGTTCCTGAGAGCTGATAATGGTCAACTTGCCTTGAAATTGCCTCAGGATTTCAGGGTGCGCAACTACCCAGGATTCAAGTGCATAGATACCTTGAATTTCCAGATTGCTGCTGAGAATCTCCTCTGCCAGCTTTGGACCTTCGGCCGAAAAAGATTGATGCTCTTCCCTGTATTTTCCGGTCCTGAGTGAGCGGATGAAACTGACCTGCCCTTTGGATAACATTCATCAATGGGTTTTTGTCATCCCGGAAGGAATGCAGAGGATAAAGTCTGCCAGTTCATGGTTTTCTTCCTGGAGCTCTTCAATGCTATCCTGCTCAGCACTGGCTATGGTAAGAATGGAAAGTTCAGGATTGCTTTGTTTAAGATACCAGACTATACCTTCATAGTTTTGAGAATGGTACGTTCCGTTATAATGCACAAAGATGCTGCCCTCACCCATGTTAATCACAATATTATACGCCATGGTAGCATCTTTAATGGCTTGTGCTTTGGGTAGGTTGGCATTGGCATGCCCTCCCATACCTCCCATCATCTCCATCATCGACCGGTATCCTTTGAGTTCAGGATCGTATGGTACAGGAAGGGGAGGTAACAGTTTTTGGGCTTCTGCACTCAGGCTGTCAAGACCTTCAAATCCTTTACGATGTACTACTGCAGCATAACGGCGGGGAATATTGGTTGCTATGAAACTCAATTCATTATCCCTTGCAAAATCAACAAGAGGACTATAATCGGTATCATAGTTCGGCCAGAGCTTGGCTTCGTTCTCAAAATTCTTCGATGGAATAATCCCTTTTAAATATTCATCCAGGATGAGCTGATCGTCAGTCTCAAACATCTCCGCACCCAGAATAAGCTTTGAACCTGCTTCTGCATAGAGGTCGCGTGTAAGTTCCAACTGTAACCAATGACAAATGGGATTGTTGTGGAGTTCCCCGAAAAGTATAATATCCGCTTTGGATGCTTGTTCAAGGAGATCTTTATATTTAAGCTTTTTCCCGTCAGGCCCGAATATCCGGTATGCCGGTTTGTCCTGTTTAAAAGCTGTCAGGGCGAAAAACAGGATCAGTAAAGGAATAATAGTCTTTCTCATATTCAATGGGTTATTCTTCTTCGTTATCCAGCGCAATATCCTCCGGTTTAAACGTGCCGTCGAGGATGGACTTGTATTTTGCCTGATCCTTCAATACTGCCACGGCTTCTGATAATTCAGGATCGTTTTTCAGCGCGGAGATAATTTTACCTTTCTGGTAATAATAGCGGCTGACAATCTCAACTCTTAATAACTCCTCTACCTGATCCCGATGAGTGAGCAGGTCTTCATCCTTGTTATGCTTCAGCGCTGCTTCCAGTTCTTCGTATTGCTCCTTGATCGCGTCAAAGTAGTTATCCTTTTCCGCCGCTTTTTTTAGGTCTGTTAAAAGCTTTTCACTGGCAGTAGTATATTCATAATCTTTATCCTTGATATATTCCCTGAATTCGTCGAAAACTGCATCGCTGAGTTCATAGTTTTCAGGATTTTCTATCTCAGGATGCCTGGAGGCATATTCAGTTGCAAAATTAAAGATGATAAACTTGGTATACAGGCTATTGGCAATATCTGTAAACTTTTGTGCTTTCAATTTAACATCCGGAACAATCCCCCCTCCATCATAAACAAGACGGCCATTGGCGGTTTTGAATTCATTGATCAATGAGTCGGGAATTTTGCCATAGTCACCGTTACCATCCTTATGACTGTAATCGATGGCCTGAATACAACGCCCACTTGGGATGTAATACTTCGCAACGGTTATCTTTGCCTGAGAATTATAGCTGAGTGGTATCACATTTTGCACCAATCCCTTTCCGAAAGTACGCTGCCCTATGATCACCCCTCGGTCGAGATCCTGAATGGCTCCTGCAACAATTTCTGAAGCGGAAGCACTGGCCCGGTTAACCAAAACAACCAACGGGATATCCTTGTCTACCGGTGCGAAACGTGTACGATGCTCCTGGTTTTTATCGGGTAGCTTACCTTTCGTGCTTACAACAAGTTCTCCTTTATCAATGAAAATATTGGTCACATTAACCGCTTCCTGCAATAAACCCCCGCCATTACCCCTCAGATCAAGAATAAGTCCCTTCAATTCCTGTGATTGCTCAAGCTCCTGTAATGCCTTTCTTACATCATTGCCTGCAGTTTGCGTGAAGCCGGTGAGCTTGATGTATCCGATATTCTCATCCACAATCCCGAAATATGGAATGTTATCAATGGTGATTTTTTCTCTGGCAATATCAAAAGTCCTCGTTTCTTCTTCGCCCGGTCGCTGAATAGTAATAGATATAGATGTTCCTGGTTGCCCTTTCAGGATTTCACTCACCTCATCAGAATTCTTTCCCTTGGCTGACTCACCGTTGATGGCTGTGATCATATCCCCGGCCTTTAATCCTGATTTCTGAGCAGGGTAGTTTTCATAGGGCTCTGAAATTACAACGTAATCACCCTGCTTGTGGATCAGGGAGCCTATTCCTCCGTATTGCCCTGTTGTAATTAGCTTGTAATCCTCAACCCTGGATTCGGGAATATAAACTGTATAAGGATCCAGATCTTCCAACATGGCCTCTATGCCGCTTTCCATTAAATCTCCGGCTGAAATATCGTCAACATAGTTGACGTTCAGCTCTTTGAAAAGTGTGGTGAATATGTCAAGGTTTTTGGATATTTCAAAGTTGTTGTTCTGCGCATTAAGCATTAAGGCCATCCAAAAGAAAAACAGCATAAAGGATAACCTGGAAAATTGTTTCTTATTCATCGCTCTTTGATTCGTTTATGTTTTATCTATCTGATCTGTTGTTGCAAACGGATAAGTATTTCCGATATTTTCTTCTCCGTTTCTATAAAAGTAAATGTTTCTTTTGAGATATAAAGCAAAACTAAGGAGCATTGTTTTTCCCTGCGTGTTAAAAAATCATAAAAAGGTGATTTGTTCTTCCTGTAGGCTTCTCTAATTCTTCGTTTTATCCGGTTTCTATCTGTTGCTCTCCGGTGATATTTCTTCGATACCCCGATGAGAACCCTCGCCGGATAACGCGATTCCACGTTTTGACAGGTTGTCCAAATGACTTTAAAAGGGTAGTGCAGAAATGTAGAGCCAGTCTTGAATATCTGATCAATGGCCTTCTTTCCTGTCAGTCTTTCCTGCTTTTTAAACGATTGAAAAGCTTTTGGCCGTAAGCCATTGAATAATGGTAATGAGGAATTTAAGGCTAACAACCTATTTCTTTTTGCTGTTTTTCTCAATGTATTGGTCTATTGCCATGGTCATGGATGGAGCGGTCTTGGTTGGAGCTTCAATGTTCAGGACTAAACCTGCATCCTTAACTGCTTTGGAAGTGGTGGCCCCAAAGGCACCAATAAGTGTTGAGTTTTGCTTGAATTCAGGAAAATTGATAAAAAGGGACTTAACTCCGGATGGACTGAAGAAGATCAACATGTCATAATCACTAATAGGTATGCCGGAAAGGTCATTTGCCAGAGTTTTGTAAATGATAGCCTTCTGGTAATTGATGTTGTTGCTTTCCAACTGATCGGAAATGCTCTGCTTGTGAATTTCTGAACATGGCAAGAGGAACTTCTCTTCCTTGTGTTTTTTTACTAAATCTACCAGTTGCTCAATGCTTTGCTTCCCGAAGAAAATCTTTCTTTTTCTGTATTGTACGTATTTCTGAAGATAAAATGCAGTTGCCTCTGAAATACAGAAGTATTTCATGGTGTCCGGCACTTCTATGCGCATTTCTTTGCAAATCCTGAAAAAATGATCAACAGCATTTCGGCTGGTGAAAATCACCGCACTGTGGTCCAGTATATTAATCCTCTCTTTCCTGAATTCCTTGGCAGGAATGCCTTCTATCTTGATGAACTTGTGAAAGTCAATGTTGACATTATATTTCCTTGTTAACTCACCATATGGCGATTTTTCAATATCTACCGGTTTGGGCTGGGAAACAAGTATATTTTTAATTTTCATGGTACCTGAGACTTAAAATGTTGGGCATCAGCAAAAACTATAAACTTTCCATGAAATCCAATCCAAATTTAATTAACAGAATATATGGCAGAATTTCGAGGGTGCAAAGATATAAAAATAAATGTAACAAACTAAACCCCGAGCCCGAAGACCCTATAATAAATCCTCTTATAATCTTGATAATAAATAGAATAAGCAAGCCGATCAGGGCAATGTAAATAAATCTCTCCGGATTTACATAAAGAATGGGAAATAAAAACAATAGCATTAGCAAACCGGAAAAAATATGGATGAGAAAATTACTTAACTGAATGGCCTTAGCGTTGGAGCGCGTATGAAAAATATCCCCCAGGATATTGGTAATAAGAAATTTTATACCCCAGATTAAAAAAACCAGAATGCTTATGGAAATAAATAAACGCGCAGCACTCATGTGCAAAGAGATTTTGGTAAAAAACCAAAACAGGATGAAGACAAAAGTGCTGATACTAAGCAGACTGATTATGAATAAACCAAAGCCAATCCTTTCTCTGAAAACGTCTCCTTCCCTGTTCAACTGGTTGGCTGAATTCCTGGTAAATACTGCTCTCAGGATCAAGCGGAACCTCTTAGGGTAAAAAACCTGAATAAAACCAAGGATAACAAGGGAAAAAAGTATTACATAGAAAATCCAGTCGGGAAATTCCCACCCACTTTGCCATAATGGCAAAGGTTCTGTGTGCTGGAAATGATTTCCCAGGAAACCGGCTGTTTGTGAACTTTGCATGCTCATCCTGCTAAATTGGGAATTTCGGCAAATGTTAAATCCAAACCGCTGCTTACGTGTTCAAAACACGGCAAAATTACTAATTATTCCTGCCTGGGATTCACGTTTATGATTATATTTGTTATATTCAGCTTTTTAAATCCTAAACTTAAAATTCATATGATGAATATTATTCTGTTTGGTCCTCCCGGTTCAGGAAAAGGGACTCAATCGGCTATGATTGCTGAGAAATTTAATCTGGCGCATATCTCTACAGGGGATATTTTCAGGTATGAGATTAAAAACCAGACCCCGCTTGGGATTAAAGTGAAAACAATAATTGAAAAAGGAGAACTGGTCCCCGATGAACTTCTGATCGATCTGCTCAGGAATGCCATGGATAAAATTAAAGACCGCAATGGATTTATTTTCGACGGATTTCCACGTACCATTCCACAAGCAAAAGATCTCGACATTCTGATGACTGAAATGAAATCAAATATCTCCGGTGTTGTTGCCCTGGAGGTTGATGAAGAAGAAATTGTGGGACGTCTTCTGAAACGTGCTCAGCTTGAGGGCAGAAGCGATGATACAGAAGATGTCATTCGTAACAGGATGTCTGTTTATCGGGAACAAACAGAACCCCTCCTGGATTATTACAGCGGTAAAGGAATTGTTAATAAAGTCAATGGGGTGGGAAGCATTGATGATATCTTCCTCACCCTGTGTGATGTGATTGAAAAGCTCTGATCTATTGTTTTACTTCTTCGACCTCTGGCTTGGTGAGATCCTTGATCACACTGACCGTGCTGTCGGAATTGAAAATTACATCAAAATGGAGCTTTTTAAATACTGAGATCATTGGAAGGTTATCCTTGGTTGTCTCAGCAACCATTCGTTTGAGATCCAGACTCCTGGCTATGTCTACGCAATAAGATGTAAGCATGGTTCCCAACTCTTTTTTCTGGTAGGCATCTGTAATCAAAATTGCGTATTCAACTGTCTCATGATCCGGGTCTGAAATTAAACGCCCAACCCCGATTAACTGACGCTTCCCTTCCTTTTCAATTTCTGCTACGATGCCTATTTCCCTTGAATAGTCAATATAACAGAACTGGGTTGCAATCTCGTGGGAGTCGTAATGGAAATTATATCTGAATCTTGAATAAATGGATTCCTTGGAGCAGCTTCCCAATAACTCAAGCCACATGGGCTCGTCTTCCGGCTTTATCGGTCTGAAAAGAACCGGTGACCCATCGTTGAGTTTGAACTTTTTTACATAAATTTCCGGATAGGGGTGAAGGATCAGATGGGAGTATGGAGTTAATTTCTTGCCAACAAGGTCCTTATCGATGATTATACGGGCATCCAAAGCAATAACATCTTCTGGTGTGACAAGTAACGGGTTGATATCAAGCTCATTGATTTCCGGGTAATCAGCAGCCAGGTATGACAAACGGATCATGACTTCAATCAGTTTGTCGATATTCTTGCGTTTGTCTCCCCTGTAACCTTTGAGTAATGGATATATCTTGAGATTCTCAAGCATTCTTCTGGCAAGACGCTCATTAAGAGGGGGAAAGCCAAGTGTTCGGTCTTTAAATAATTCGGCAGCTGTTCCTCCCATACCCACTAACATGGCTGTTCCGAAAATGGGGTCTTTCTTGATTCCAAGGATCAGTTCAATAGCATCCTTCGAATTAAACATCGGCTGAACCGTAACTCCTTCAATTCTGGCCTCCGGCATTCTGCTACGGATGGATTCTGTCATATTTTTATATGTGATCCATACCGTATTTTCATCCTTTATATTTAGTGCAACCCCGCCCATATCACTCTTGTGGGTGATATCGGGTGAAAGGATCTTGATTACCACGGGGTATCCTATCTTATTGGCTATATCGGCAGCTTCCAGGGCAGAATGTGCTGCGATAGGCTGAGTGGTTGGAATACCGTAGGCTGCTATAAGCTTTTTACTGATATCTTCCGATAATATTTCTTCTTTTGTAAAATGCATTTTTTCAAACTCTTTCCTTACTTTGTTCCGGTCGAGTTCAAAGCTTACCGGAATATCTTTTGGAGTTTGGAACAGAATCTCAAGATTCCTGGAATACCTCACAAGGGTCATGTAGGCTCGTATAGCCTGTTCCGGTGTTTGATATACTGCAATGTTTTTAGCGTTGAAAACCTGCATGCCTTCACGCATGCTCTTTCCTCCCAACCAGGCAGCCATGATAGGCTTGGTTGTATGTTCAGCAAGTTTGGTGATGGCATGAGCGGTTTCCGTCGGTTCGGTCATAGCCTGTGGTGTGAGAATTACCAGTACTGCATCTACGTTTGGATCTTCCAGGACTATTTCCGTCGCTTTTGCAAGCCTTTCAGGGGGGGCATCCCCGATTACGTCTACCGGGTTGCCGTGCGACCAGAAAGGAGGTAAGGCTGCATTCAGCTTGTTCATGGTCTCATCAGTGAATTCCACTAGCTTGCCTCCATAACTGATCAGTGTGTCAGTAGCCATTACACCAGGTCCTCCGGCATTGGTCACAATAGCAAGGTGACTGCCCTTAGGAATGCTTCTGCGGGCAATTAGATCCGTGAAGTCGAAAATATCCCCGATATCGTAAACTCTTGCTACACCTGCTCTCTCAAATGCCGCATCATAAACATTGTCTTCCGATGCCATCGCCCCTGTATGAGATGCAGCCGCTTTTGCTGATTCAGGAAATCGCCCTGCCTTATAAACGATAATGGGTTTCTTACGCGCAAAAGCACGCGCCGCTGTCATGAACTCCCTGCCTTTTGCAATGGATTCAATATATAAAACAATGGATTTGGTATTCGGGTCCTGCCCGAAATAATCGATAAGATCACCAAATCCTATATCCATGGTATTACCAATGGAAACAAAATAAGAAAACCCTACGTTTTGCTCCAATGCCCAATCAAGCGCTGATGTGCACAACGCTCCCGATTGTGAAATGAATGCAACATTCCCTTTCTTGGGCATGGCTGCTGCAAAACTGACATTCATTTTATGACCGGGTACTATAATACCCAAACAGTTTGGCCCAATTACCCGCATTCCCGGATATTTTCTCACTTCTGCCTTGACCTGCTCTTCCAGTTGCCGACCCTCATCCCCCGATTCCTTAAATCCTGCCGACATGATGATAATACCCAATACTCCGGCCTCACCACATTCCTTGATGATTCCGGGGACAGTTTTTGCTCCTGTACAGATTACTACCAGATCCGGTGCTTTGGGAAGACTCTTAATATCGGGATAACATTGTATTCCCATAACCGCTTCATACTTAGGGTTAATAGGATAAACAACTCCGTTGAACCCACCGCTGACAAGGTTCTTTAATGCAATGTTTCCAACATTCTGCTCATTGCTGGATACTCCAACAATAGCAATTCTCTGAGGCTTGAAGATCTTGTTAAGTGTCCTGATTGGCATCGTGATATGTTTTTTAATGTAAATGTATTAATAATCAGTAAGAAAGCTTTGATTTTTCTTTCGATGGTGCAAAAGTATAAAACATCTGCTTTATTGTTATAAAATTAACATTAAATTTTGGTGAATAAAAAAACCCGCTCAGTGATGACTAAACGGGTTTGAATATTTGATGAATACTGTTAAGCCTTTTTCGGAGGCTTTGCCAAAACAATGATTATCGCACCTAAAATACATGCAATACCTGCAATGACAAAAGGTGTAATCCAGGCAGAAGGCTCTGTGGCTGTTTTTGCTGCATCTTTGAAAACACCTGCAAGTTGCGGCCCTACAATTCCTGCAATACCATAAGCAAAGAAAACCAAGCCATAATTCTTTCCAACAGTTTTATTTCCAAAGAAATCTGCTGTTGCAGCTGGAAATAATGCGAAATTCCCTCCAAAGTTAAATCCAATCACTGCGGCAGCAAAAATAAGTCCACCGACTGTTGAACCAAGATTGAATAAAAATAGCATCACAATTCCCTGCAGGAGACACATCAGGAAAATAGCAAGTTTTCGGCCGATTTTATCAGAAACGGTTCCCCAAATAATCCTGCCTAATCCATTGAGAATAGCATATACAGCCATTGCAGTTCCGGCAGTAACGCTTGCCCACTCTTTGGTGGCCAGGAACTCCGGATTTGATGGGTCAAGTGTGCCTAGTTTACTGAAAGTAAGGGCATCGATCCCAAACAGCTTGATGCAGTATATTACCATTAAACCTGCCAGAGCAGAAAAAACGAAGGTTATAAATATCATGTAGAATTGGGGAGTTTTTAAAACTTCTCCCGGATTGAAATTAAGCAGCCCTGTAGCTTTCGACGTATTAGGCGGGGGAGGTGTATACCCTTTGGGAAGCCAACCTTCCGGTGGATCTTTCATCACAAGACTACCCAGGAAAACCATCGCGGCAAAAATAATACCATAAAGCAGGAATACACTACGTACACCATCTAATCCTGCAATCTGCAATTCATTTAGTAATCCTCCTCCCCATGATCCTGCCCATTTTACCCAGATGGTAGCTCCGAAACCAAATCCTGCAACAGCCAATCCTGTTAACATCCCTTTTTTATCCGGGAACCATTTTACACCTACAGCAATAGGCACAACATAAGCCAGTCCAATACCCGAACCTCCAATAATTCCTATAAAAATCAGCTGAGTAATAAAGCTATTCCCGAAAAAACCTGCAAGTACGTACCCCAAACCCAGAACAATACCGCCCGAAAGTGCTAATTTACGGGGTCCAAAAGTACTCAGCTTTCTCCCTGCCCAGATCATTACAAGAGCGAAAAAGAAAAGCCCCGCGGAAAAAATCCAGGCTGCCTGTCCTGCAGTAAACTGGTATTCTCCACTAGCATCCGTCAGCTTTGGTGTGAAAACCGACCATGCATAAATGGCTCCAAGCGCCAATTGTATCATGATCGCCCCGACTACTACCAGCCAGCGATTCATAACTTTTTTATTTTCCATGATTTTTGATTTAGGTTTAAATACAAAGAAACAGACATTCCGCCATGCGGCGGAATGTTCTGTTTCCGATAGGAAAAGTCTTAGCGTTTAACCTGAACTTTGGCTCCGCTGATGATTTCTTCAACCACACCGGGGTCAAGTAATGTCGAAGTATCACCCAAATTAGTGGCATCTCCTTCCCCGATCTTACGCAGGATCCTGCGCATAATTTTCCCTGAACGTGTCTTGGGAAGACCACTTACGATCTGGATCTTATCAGGTTTGGCTATTGGTCCGATGAACTTGTTAACAACATCCCTCACTTCGTTTTCAATGCTGTTCAACTCATCGTCTGATAATTCATCACAGGTAATATAAGCATAGATACCCTGTCCCTTGATCTCATGCGGATAGCCTACAACGGCCGATTCAACGATCTTCGGGTGCTGGTTGATTGCGTCTTCAATTTCGGCTGTTCCCAGGCGGTGACCGGATACATTGATAACATCGTCAACTCGCCCTAGTATACGATAGTATCCTTCTTCGTCCCTCTTGGCTCCGTCACCCGTGAAATATAATCCTTTGTAAGTGCTGAAATAGGTCATCCGGCAACGTTCATGATCTCCATAGGTTGTGCGGATCATTCCCGGCCATGGGAATTTGATACAAAGGTTGCCTTCTACATTATTACCATTCAGTATGTTACCTTCATTGTCTACCAGAATCGGCTGTACTCCGGGTAATGGCAGAGTTGCAAAAGATGGTTTGGTTGGTGTGATTCCGGCTAAAGGCGAAATCAGGATGCCCCCGGTTTCGGTCTGCCACCATGTATCAACGATAGGACACTTTCCTTTGCCTACAATGTCGTGATACCATCTCCAGGCTTCTTCATTGATGGGCTCCCCAACAGTACCCAATACCTTTAATGAACTAAGATCGTGACGGGTAACGAATTCATTGCCCTGTGCAATCAAAGCACGGATTGCTGTGGGAGCTGTGTAAAACTCATTTACTTTGTGCTTGTTGACAACTTCCCAAAACCTTCCTGCATCAGGGTAAGTAGGCACACCTTCAAACATAACTGATGTTGCACCTGCCAGCAATGGTCCGTATACAATATAACTGTGTCCTGTCACCCAACCGATATCGGCAGTACACCAGTAAATGTCTCCTTCGTTGTACTGAAATACGTTTTTGAAAGTATACTCGGCAAATACCATGTATCCGCCGATTGTGTGGAGTACGCCTTTGGGTTTTCCTGTAGATCCTGATGTGTAAAGGACAAACAATGGTTCTTCCGTATCCATTTCTTCCGCTGTATTGTCGGTGCCAACCCCGGCAATAGCATCATCCCACCAAATATCTCGGCCTTCCTGCATGATTACGGGATCTCCCGTCCTTTTGTATACAATCACGTTCTTAACAGTCGGGCAGGTCTTCAATGCTTCATCAACAATGCTTTTCAGTCCTATGCTCTTGGCTCCGCGGTGTGCTCCGTCAGAAGTGATCACGAGATTACTCTCTGCATCAATGATCCTGTCGGCCAGCGAATTGGCTGAAAAGCCGGCAAATACAATGGAGTGTATGGCTCCGATACGTGCACAAGCCAGCATGGCTATGGGAAGCTCAGGAATCATGGGCAGATAGATAGCTACCCTGTCACCTTTCTTGATCCCCATCTTAAGTAACGCATTGGCAAATTGCTTTACCTTGTCGAAAAGCTCTCCATACGTGAGCTTTACAACTTCTTCCTTTGGGTCGTTGGGTTCCCAGAGAAGCGCTACCTGATCCTTCCTGGCCGGTAAGTGACGCTCAAAAATATTTTCTGTTATATTCAACTTACCGTTAACGAACCATTTAACATCTGGTGCAGTTGGGCCCGTGAAAGTCCAATCAAGAACCTTGTCCCATTTCTTTCGCCATTGGTAATCTTCCGCAATTTTTCCCCAGAAACCTTCAGGATCGTTAACACTTTCCTGATATTTCTGAAAATACTCCGCAAAACTGGAAATCTTGTTTGTCATAAGTTTTAATGTTTTGAATTGGATATTGATTTAATACTGTTTTTATTAGATATGGTTTATGGTTTTTAAAAGAAATAAAATACTCCTATCAGGATCCTGAAATTACCAACTTCTTTGGAATTCTCAACCATCCCTTTTTCTCCGGTCTTACCGTAAGCGGCTACTGTGTATTCCAACTCAGGTGCAAAGCGGAATTTTCCCGAATTGTATATGAATCGCGGAGAAATTCGATAGATATATGCAATGTTTGACCCCCTGCTGTAATAAGGACCTATCAGTTTCGAATCCGATCCCAGGTTTTTGGTATATCCTCCAAATAACCCTACCTGCCATTTCTTTCCATTGGTGTTAATATCTGTCCATAACGATAACGTATTGATGGGCTGGTAATCAACGTAGCCTCTTACAGGATCTGAAATGTCTTCCACTGCATAACCCCCCAGCATTGTAAGACTGTAAAACATTTGTCCGTATACTGCTTCCAGTTTTACAGTCAATGGCTTGCTTTTCCATTTTGTATAAAACATTGCCGCATAGCCATTTACTGTCTGGTCGGTTTTGTAGCCACTGTCGCTGACAAGCGTTGGGGTAAGTATCTTATAATCGCCTCCAATACCGGCAAGCAACTCACAACCTCGTTTTTCATTACGGTTGGAAAACTCAAATCGAAGACTCAATTCAGGTATTGCCGAATTTCTGAGATATGAAGTACTTGCTGTGGGTACACCTTTTACCATCGGAGGACCTGCATCTTTGAAATCTATTTGTGATAATACGGCTCCTATTACCCTGAATTTCCCAATCTGTTGAGTCAATCTGATTTGCGGATTCCTGGAAAAGGGTTGGAATGGTGCCCCTGTGTTGAAGGAAATTACCTCCGGGAATGAGGATGTAATAAACATCGGATGCCAATACTGCCCAACAAGTAATTCGGTTTTGGGCCAGTTGAGCTTAATGAAAGCATGACGTAATCTGAATCCGTTTATGTCGCCATCTGAATGGCCGAAGAATGCTCCTTCGATTAATCCGGAAGTTTTGGCTCCCAAAGCATCAGGCCCGGTAATCTTTCCTGTTAATCGGGTCTGTATCGATAAAATATTAAAACTTGACTTGGCATTGATGTCATTGCCTTCCGGATCAAGCAACTCATTCTTGGGATACAACAGGAAATGACCATCCCTGATGGAAACCGTTTGCCTGGAATCCCAGAAAATATCCGTTTTAACAAATCCGCTGAATTCAATGCCGAATTTAGCCGGTTCCTGTGCTATTGTCATCATACTAAAAAATACCAGGAAAGCCAGTAAAGTGATTTTGTTTTTCATAGAATTGGTCTGGGTTTTGGATTGTTAAATAATTAACAGTTAATTTGTTAACCAGACCAAATTTACAATTTTTTTTGGATTGGCAAAATCTTCCAACCCTTTATTATTTCTTCGTATACTAGTTATTTGGGAGAGCTAAGCTATTTAATTATAAGTCGTTATATTCATGGCAAACTCAACGTCTGCCTCAATCACATAATGGATATTTATTTAAACTTATTATAAATTGTATTATATTTTTTACCATCCATCGTTTAACAAATAAACCCTCACTCCATACCCCCAACCCCCAAGCCCCATACCCCCAAGCCCCAAGCCCCAAGCCCCCAGTCCCCAGTCCCCAGCCCCCAGCCCCCTGTACCTTGCAACCTGCTCCCAGTTCAAACCTTAATTCTCCTTGATCTCACTTTAATTCCCCGTTAAACATTTTTACCAGCATGTTCCAGTCCCAATCACCCCAAAACCAGCATTTTGAATAGTTGTAAAACATGATCAGATTATAGACGATCATTATTCCCACTATGACCCAAAAAACTCCTACCCAAAAATGGGTTTTAAGTAGGTTGATATTTTTGATCAATATGACAACAGGTATTATTAATATGGGATAGTAATCAACAAAAGTTCGTGCCCCAAAACCACATCCATACCACCACATATGCCACGAACTGAAAACATAGGAAATCAGCAGGAAAAGAATTACCAGTAGCCAACGGTTTGGTGTTTTTTGCAGGAACATTACAACCATCCCTGCAAATAGAAGTAATAATACAGGATTGTAGATAAAAAGACCATTTTGTGGGGAAAACCACAGCTCGATGATTTTAGGGTTTTTCCAATTCGTAAATCCTTCCCCATCATAGAGATAGGTTAAAATTTCTCCTTTGAGGTAATAGTTATAAATTGCTTGAGGGATGATGAATACTAGAATAATACCCAGGAAAATAAAGAAATTTTTACTCAGGAAGAATTTCTGAAACCTAATCCGGAATTCTGTTACCGAACTCAGGTCAAAAAAGAAGAGCATGATCAAAAAAATCACATTTATATGCCGCAACGCAATTATTAGTCCTGAAAATACCGCAAACAAAGCGAGTTTCCTCGTGGAAGTGTATTGGCTGCCCTTCCAGGCAGAAAAGAAAAATAATGCCCCGGAGAAAGCAAAGAATGAATATACGTGCGACATGCCGGTATCTTCCAGTCCATAGTAATAAAGGTTGGTGCCAAGTGTAATCACTGCAAGAGAAAGTATCACAGTGAGTTTATCCGCATACCTTCTCAGAAAAGTATACAGGAAAAGCAAACCGGCTAAAAGATAGAATGAGGATGCCACATTTACCATCTTATGATAAATAATGGAAAATCCATCATCAGCATAACCCAATGGTTTGGCAATTATATGAGTAAACAGGAAAAATGGTGTTTGTAACAAAGCGACACCATAAGGATACTTTGTAAAAACTTTACCTTCAGCATAATCTAACCTGAAGCCTCTTCCTGCCTTATGATCAATAGAATCAGGATATGATACCGGGTTGTATCCATAAATAAAAGTAGCCGGAAGAAAAATGTAATATCCGGCTTTATCTGCATAAATCTCTGATTTCCACGAAAAATGCTCGTGCCTTGAATGGCGGTTAAAACTGAGAAATAAAAATGCTGCAAAAAGGACTACAATCCCAGATGCAGCAATTAGTTTATGGTATTTTGCCGGCAAGGTGATTTCATCAAAATTGGTCCATCATTTCATCGGTAATCTCGAGATTATGAAAGACGTTCTGTACATCATCATCTTCCTCAAAAACTTCAATAACCCTGAGAATTTTCTGCCCGCTGTCTTTGTCAAGCTTTACGGTATCTTTTGAAATTCTCTGTAATTCGGCATTTTCCGGTTCCACTTTCATCTGTTCCAGCTTTTTGAGTACCGGCCCGAAATCTTCCATTGCAGTGGTTACTGTGATGAAATTGTCTTCAATAGTTATGTCTTCTGCTCCGGCATCGATCATTTCGAGT
>JAHJRE010000167.1 GCA_018831055.1 Bacteroidota bacterium | reverse complement strand
CATCCCGACGAAAGTCGGGACCGCACCCAGTACCCTCCTATCAAACATTTATCTCTTCACAACTTTAACCACTTCCCCGCTTCCTTCGTGATGAATATGGATCAGATAAGCTCCGGATGGATACTTGCTCATATCCATCTGAATTATATCCCCCCTTGACGCATGCGGCAGGGTTTCCTTGTGAATTTCACGTCCTCCTATATCGGTCAGAATCAACTCATATTTCCCTTCATGGACAAGTTCAACATTGATGGGGCCTGAAACAGGATTCGGGTAAACCCTTGCCAGCAAAGGAGTATTTTCTTCCATACCGGTAGGGATCCGGTCGAAATACGCAAAATACATTCCGCGACCGTGGGAAGCGGCCACCACACGGTTATCCGATGACCGTACCTTCAGCATATCCACCCTCACATTGGCAAGCCCGTCGTTAACCGGCTCCCAGTAAACATCTTCATCCTGAAGGTTTACCGTTGCCCAGACCCCCATCTCAGTAGCCAGCATGGCCTGGCTCGAGTTATGAGGATGATAGATCGCCCATCGGATAGGCATGTCGGGTAAATTTCCTTCTTTGTTTTCCCAGGATGCCCCGCCATCGGTGGTTTGCCAGACAGATTCAACCCCGAAATTGGAAAAGGTCACAATCAAGGTGTCCTCCGATCCGGCAATATCAATGCAGGATACACTGGCAACAGGCATATCCGGCCCGGTGATCTCCGTGGCTGTTGGAAAACTCTCGGCATTGTCTATCCTGTATACCTGCCCAGCCTCATTACCCAGGAATAAAGTAGTTTTGTTGGCTGGAGAATACACAGAATACTTTACATGAGTGAAAGGAACCGTAGTCGCGGTCCCTGTCACTACAAACCCTCCGCTTATGTTATCAGGTATCCCTGTTAAACGGAGAAGCCGGTTCGCATTGTAACCAAAGAAACTCACAGCATTGGCATAAAGAATATTGTTCCGGTAATCGTAATCGGCGGGACAAATAAAGTTACCGCTGGCATAATTATTTATATATCCAACCTGAATACCTCCTGAAAAAACAGAATACACATTGTTCTGCGAGGAAGTGATCCAGACATCCGGTTCATCCTGATCGATAAAACAATAAGCGCCATCGCCTCCGCTAAGTATGTCATTAAGGGTAATATTCTGTCCGTAGTAATAGAATGTGCAGTTGTCCTGCATTCCACCAATTGAAAAAACATCATCATCCTCTGGGGTTAGCGTGACTGTATAATACTGCAGGGTGTTAAAATCCGTATTCATCTCATACCAAACGGGCTGCGACTGATTCCCATTACCGGTGTAAAAAACGCCACCGTCGGTAGTTATGATGATATCTTCAGAACCACCTTCTCTGAATTCTATACGATGAATATCCCCATGAACATAATCCTGTCCTCCCCCGCTATACATCAGCGTCCAATCGGTCAGTGTCTGCCAGGAAGCACCTCCATTCGTTGTCCTATGCACATCAAGCCCACCACACCACGCTGTCGAAGGATCGTTTGGGTCGGCTGCGATAATCAGTGCGTGCCAGGCAATATATGCCCAGTTATTGTTATTCCAACCTATGGGTACTGCGCAGTCGGTCCAGTTTGCACCATGATCTTCAGTACGAATGATGTGATAGCAATGATAAACCCAGAAACCGTTGTTGGTGCCGGAAGCGATTGCGGCATAAATTACCCCGGGTTCACTCCGGCAGCTTGAAAGCATCACCCTCCCGGGTATATTAAAATCCTCCCCTTCAATGATGGTCACATAGTCATCAAAAACATTCCAGGATCCTGGATCACCTGAATCAGACCATAATACGACTCCCCCGCCTTGCTGATCAATATTCGGAAATGTTCCAACCCAAATCCTGCCATCGGAAGCTATTTCAATATCCGATGGGATATAAGGAACATTCAGACCTTCAATATCGGGCAGGACCTGCTCCCAGGTCAACCCACCGTCGGAAGAACGGAACATACCATCGGAAGGTTCGCTGAAATGCTGCTGTCCCATGTATAATCCGGATGCCACCCCGGCATAGATCACACTGCTCCCATTATCATCAACAACTGCCATATCGGTAATGAACTGGAAGCTTTTAGTTGAATCCATCACCTGCCAGGTATCCCCGCCATCCGCACTGTGCAGGATGCCTACACCTAATCCGCAGGATGATCGATACTCCAGCAATGCCGTCTGAGGCTCACCTGTACCTACATAAAATTGCTGGGGGTCGTTGGGATCGGAACAAATGCAACTGATGGCCATTGCCGGCCAGAAGTCGTCAACAGGATTCCAGGATGTGGCCGGGTCCGTCACATCTTCCGTATACCACAATCCCCCTGTTACACCGCCTGTCCAGGCTTTCTTTCCGTCCGGGTCCAGGGGATCAAACATGAAAGCCCTCACCCTGCCGCCAATATTCGATAAACCGTTTTCCCATTGAAAAGACCTGGTGCCGGCAGAACCATTTTCTTCCATTTCTTGTGTTATTTCCCGTGCTTTAATGAGCCTTTCCAGCGGGACACGCTTTTCCAGCGGATCCATTATCCTGCGAAAATCCTGGAAGGCTGCCAAATCCGGACTGTCCATTGCAACTTCCTCCTTCTTTTTCTCGATTCCCGATACATCCTCAGCCAGGTAGTTTTCGGATAATTCATGCAGATACCGGACATGCTGGGCATACCTTTCACTTTTTCCGGAATCATTTCGCAGAAAAAGCATTACCGATGCGGCAAGCAGGCTTCCTGCGACTGTAACATAAATCCATTTTCTTTTCATTTTTTTGTTTTTGGGGTTAGTTATTTACATCAACGGGTGAGCTTATGGCTCAGCATATTTACGAAGAAATGCCTGTTTTTTAGTTAGTTGATTTTTAACCGGTGCATTTGGGTTAACAATGGAAAGGTTACAGGGAATAAATAGCCACGAAGCTAATCTCTTCGTGATCAAAGTTTAATATCTTTGTTAAAATGATCTATTATGTATCAGAACATCATTCCCGGCAGTAAGACTATCTTTCCTCTCTTACTTTTCCTGGCAGCAATTATTCTTATTAATTGCAACCCTTCCGATAAATCCTGGAATATGAAAATGAAGCAACACATAGTTAAAGATTTTAACCTGGAGCGTTACCTTGGCAAATGGTATGAGATCGCCCGGTTTCCTCACTCTTTTGAAAAAAACCTGAGCGCAGTCACGGCTACGTATTCCATTATGGAAAATGGCAAAATCAGGGTATTAAATGAGGGGTACAAAGATTCACCGAACGGCAAGCATAAAAAAGCAAAAGCCACAGCCAGACAAGTAGACCCCTCAATACCCGGATGGCTGAAAGTATACTTCATACCCTTTATCGGAGCCGATTACTATATCCTGGAAATCGACAAAGAAAACTATGATTACGCGCTTGTAGGCAGTTCTTCATCAAAATACCTGTGGATCCTTGGAAGAAAACCCGAAATGGATCCGGATGTTTATGATATGCTCGTCGAACAAGCAAAATCTCTGGGATATGATACTTCAAAACTTATTAAAGTCGAGCATAAAAAATAATTGGGTATCAGGAATGATTGAGAAAACATAACCAATAATACAGCAACATGAAAACAGTAAACCTCCTGACAACCTTGCTTCTGCTATTCTTTTTATTTCCAGGATATTCCCAAACATCAACTCTACCGGAAGGGTTTGTTTCCCTGTTCAACGGCAACGACCTGACGGGCTGGATCATCCCTGAGGGAGATAACGGCCACTGGAAAGTTATCGACGGAGTTATTGATTATGACGCATCCAGCGAGGCCGCTGGTGATAAAAACCTGTGGAGTGAAAAAGAATATGGTGATTTCACCCTGTTGATCGATTGGAGGATCAAAGAAACACCTTTTACCAACCCTGGTGTCCCACTTATTCTTCCGGATGGCAATGTTAAACTGGATGAGAACGGCAAGCCTGTTGTAATGGCCCTTCGCGATTCGGATTCAGGAATTTACCTCCGGGGAAACAGCAAATCGCAGGTGAATATCTGGTGCTGGCCCATAGGATCAGGTGAAGTGTATGGTTACCGGACCGATCCTGACATGCCTGCTGAAATCAAAAGAGGTGTAACTCCCAGCACTAATGCTGATAAAAATATCGGCGAATGGAATACCTTTAAAATAACCATGAAGGGGGAATATCTTACCGTAGAGCTTAATGGCATTGTTGTTATAGATAATGCTCAACTTCCGGGTATCCCGGAAAAAGGAAGGATAGCCCTGCAACACCACGGCCATAAGGAAAATGGGAAATGGGCAGGGCCACCGAGTCTTGTACAATTCAGAAACGCCTTTATCAATGAACAATGAACAATGAACAATTGCCTGCCCCGAGCGAAGCCGAGGGGAACAATGAACAATTGCCTGCCCCGAGCGAAGCCGAGGGGATCAATGATCAATAGATAGGGGACGGGGAATGGGTTCGATATATTCTACACCAGTCAGGAACAATCCTTTTGCGGGAACGGAGAATCCTGCTGCTGAGCGGTCTTTGACTTCTATGATGCGGATCAGGTCTTCCAGGGTGATTTTGGATCTTCCGAGATCCAGTAATGTCCCGACTATAGCCCTGACCATGTTTCTCAAAAATCGATCAGCTTTTATGGTGAAAACCAATAGATTCCCGCTTTCTTCCCATCTGGCATGCATTAAATGACAAATATTGGTTTTCACCTGGGTATGAAGTTTCGAAAAACTTGTAAAGTCATCGTATTTAAGCAATAAGGCAGCACCTTCGTTCATCCTGTCAACATCAAGTTCTCCATACAGGTAATAAGCAAAATCTTCCAGGAAGGGGTCTTTCTTTCGTAAAACCTGGTATTCATAAGTGCGGGAGATGGCATCGAAGCGTGCGTGCAATTCCTTTGGAACAGGGAAAATCTCATATACCGCGATATCATCGGGCAAAAAACTGTTCAATTTATAAACCAGGTATTCCAGAAAATCCGGGGTCTGATCGCGGTTAAGGTCAAAATGAGCATAGTACTCTCTTGCATGAACGCCGGTGTCTGTTCGGCCACAGCCAGTAAGTTCAATCTGTTCCCCGGTATGAAAACTTAATCCCTTTTGAATCAGATCCTGTATACTAACGGCGTTTTCCTGCATCTGCCAGCCGTGATAACGGGAACCATTGTAAGAAAGCTTTATGAAATACCTGCTCATGTGGCCATGCGCTTTTCATAATGAAGGGAGTCACCGCGTTCACTATACCCAATCTCAAAGCCTGCCTCCCGGATCTCCTCCTCAAAACTGATCCTGGTCCGGTTTGAATATACGTCAATATATGGTTTGTTATCGTAAAGATTATAATTTGCCGTGTACCTTGCCGGGGTGATGTTTGGCATGATCACATTGGCTCCGGCTTTTAAGCCCATGATCTTCCCTTGCGGATCTATTGCTGATAAAGCGGTTGTCGATGCGATATTAATATCCTTCATCATGATCCTCAATATAGCAACCATTCTGAGCGACAGGCGTATCCTTTCCTGCAACGAAGGAACCAGGTGGCGGTGCTCATATAAGGGAGTATCCTTGTGTATCACATAGGGACCCATGCCAACCATGTCAATGTCACGGTCACGCATGAACAAAAGATCGGAGACCAAATGCTCCTTCGTCTGAAATGGTAAGCCTATCATAACGCCGGTTCCTGTCTGAAACCCGGCTAAACGAAGATTATGCAATGCTCCCATGCGCTTTCCGTAATCGTGGTGCTTATCCTCAGGATGCAGCTTGGCATATAAATCAGGATCCGAAGCCTCAATTCGGAGTAAGTAACGCCGGGCACCTGCTTCCCGCCAAAAACGATAAACATCCAGACTCTGCTCCCCACAGGATAAGGTTAGGCCCAGTTCCCCAGCCGACATATCCATTGAACTGCGGATAATCTCCCCGATATAGTTTGTGAAACGATTATTCTCAACCTCTCCCGATTGCAATACTACAGATCCGAAACCTTGCTCCCAGGCAAAACTCACAGCTTCTATTACTTCCTTTTCAGGAATGGTATAACGCTGTACCTTATTGTTGCCCGCACGGATACCACAATAATAACAATTCTTGGAACAAACATTCGAAACCTCAACCAACCCCCGTAAAAAGATTTTGCGGCCTATGTATTCATCCCGGATATCATTGGCCTTCAGAAATAAAAGCTTTTCTTCATCTTCATTGCAATCCAGTAATTCCAGGATGTCTTCCTTTTCAAGGGTTTCCTTATTTAGTATATCGCGTATCATTTTATGATGGTTTGGATGATCAAATATAGGATTTAATTTCCGTTTATAAAAATAGACACTGGTAAGTATAAACCATGTGACGATAAGACTATTCGGAATTTTTATTGCTTCCAAATAATTTTGCTTCTACATTTGTGCCACGAAATTTCAAATGTTGTTATTATGCAGGTAAAAAGATTCGGTGTATCACTGGAGGAAGAATTGCTTCAGCGACTTGACCTGTTGGTTGCGAACCACCAGTTTCCCAACCGCTCCCAGGCCATCCGCTTCCTGATAAACAAAAATATTGTGGAAGAGAAATGGGATGCAAACGAGGAAGTTGCCGGTGCCATAGTTTTAGTTTACGACCATCACAAACGCGACCTGCAAAATAAATCCACAGAGCTTCAGCATGATTACCATGATCTGATCCTGTCGGTACAGCATGTTCACCTTGATCATCATAATTGTCTTGAAACCATTGCCGTAAAAGGTAAGGCCGGAAAACTCAAAGACCTTGCCGATAAACTCATCGCCCTGAAAGGGATCAAACACGGCCAGTTAGTCATGAGCACTCCTTAATTTTTTTGCCCACCAAGTAACACGAAAATATTATTATTAACACTAACCCAATACAAATGCGAATACTATTGCTTACCATCCTAACCCTTTCCTGGATTTACAGCCAGGCCCAGGTTAGCGGCACAGTTACCGACAAGGCAAATTCAACAACACTGAACGGGGCCCATATAACGATAAAAGGACTTAAACTGACAACAGCCACCAATTATGAAGGCAAATTTTGGTTTAGCGGTCTCCCAGCCGGGGATTACACTTTTCAGGCCAGCTATGTAGGATATAAAACTACAGAACAGATCGTCTCCATTAAGGAAAACATTCCTCTTACCATTGATTTTTCTCTCACTCCCCAGGTTTATCAGGCAGAAGAAGCCGTGATAACAGGGTCCAGGGTTCAGGTATCCAGGAATAACAACCCGCTGACAGTCTCGGTAGTTACCCGTGAAGAGTTGGATGAAAGCGGAGAGTCGGCTATACTCCCGGTGGTCAGCGATTATGTTCCCGGAGTTTTTGTCACGGAAAGAGGCATTACAGGCTTTGGAGTCTCCGATGGATCAGCCGGACAGATAAGCATACGGGGAATAAGTGGGACACCGAATACACGCGTCCTAATGCTTATCGACGGGCATCCTCAGTTTATGGGAATATTCGGGCATCCCCTACCCGACTCCTACGTTAGTTCCGACGCTGAAAAAGTAGAGGTAATACGCGGACCTGCATCCCTTCTGTACGGATCCAATGCGATGGGGGGAGTGATTAATATTATCACGCGTAAACAACAGCAGGACGGGCTTTCCGCGAATGCCCGCGTTGCCTTTGGCTCCTACCTCACACAAAAATATATGGGCAGCGTTGGCTACAAAAAAAACAAGTTCAGCATGTTTGTGTCTGCCAACCATGATGAAACACAAGGCCACCGCCCCGGCTCCGAATTTTACATCAACAACGGCTATCTGAAAGCCGGATACAGGATCAATTCTAATTTTAAACTGAACATCGATGGCAGCATAGCTAAATTCAAATCCTATGATCCGGGAACCATAGAAGCTCCAAACACAGATCCCCGACATTGGGTGGATATCCTTCGGGGGATGGGCTCCGTTTCTTTAGAGAACAGCTTCAGAAATGCCGAAGGTGAGATAAAGTACTATTACAATTTCGGGGAACATGACGTTTATGATGGATTTTATTCCACCGACCAGAATCAAGGGCTAATGATGTACGAATCCTTCCGCCCTTCCGTCCACAGCACGGTTACCGTGGGATTCGATTATCAGGATAATGCAGGATACGCCGAAATGCGCGATGACAACGGGAATAAGTTATCGGAAATCACCGATAAATCAGTAAGCGAGGCCGGCACCTATGTATATTACCAGCAGGGGATCGGAAAATGGCTGATTCTCACCGGTGGTTTGCGCTGGCAGGTAAACGAAAACTATGGTGATGAATGGATACCCCAGATCGGAGCATCCTTTCCTGTAACGGCAAACGCAACCATTAAAGCATCAGCTTCCAAAGGCTACAGAAGTCCGACTCTGCGTGAATTATATCTTTGGGCTCCCGCCAACCCCTCCCTGAAACCCGAATCCATGTGGAACTACGAACTAGGATGGCTGCAGAAATTCTTTGATGATAAAGCAAACCTGGAAATAACCACGTATTATTCCGAGGGGAAAAACCTCATCATGACTGTCGGACAATTTCCCAATGTGCTGAATGAGAATACAGGAGCTTTCCGTCATTACGGGGTGGAATTCCTGGGAAAGGTACTAATCCTGAAAAATCTCAGCCTTAACACAAATTATTCCTTCCTGCATATGGATGATCCCGTAACGGGGGCTCCTGTGCACAAGTTTTTCCTGGGAGCAAAATACAACCTTAAGAAATTTACATTCAATGCGAACGTGAGCTATATAGGAGAGCTTTACACCCGGATCAAACCCACCGAAAGCACTGAGTATTACACAATCCTGAATGCCAGGGTAAGCTACGGCATTAATCGTTATTTGAAGGTTTTCCTATACGGAGATAACCTTCTCGACACAGAGTATCAGATAAATTACGGGTACCCGATGCCAGGCACTACGGTAATGGGAGGAATTGAATTTTCATTAACACCCGGATCATGATAAAACACAAGACCGGGTTATTATCGGTATTACTGATATTTCCATTATGGGCTCAATGTCAGGAAACCGTTTATGATCAGGATAATCATGAAAATCATCATACATATATGGAATATAAAATAACGGGAGTCGACACCCAGGAGAAGGTTTTTACAGAATTCCCTTTTCATCAGGAATTGTTCTGTGACGATGTCAGGCCTTATATCCGGCACATCATTGATAATCATGGAATGGCGGAATGGAGGGCCGGAGTACTCACGAACGAGATCCATGGCCATTTGGGAATATATGCCATCATTGGCATGAAGATGGGGATTCGTGCCCTGGAGGAACTGGACGCAGAAGCAGACCATGTTAATGTGATTTCTTTTGCAGGAACCCAGCCTCCTGTATCTTGCATGAACGATGGGTTGCAGGTGAGTACCGGAGCCACCCTCGGTCATGGCTTGATCAGCATTAGCAATGACGAGAATATCAGGCCTGAAGCCGTTTTTAGCTATAATGGCTCAAGCGTTAGGCTAAGGCTTAAAACGGAATACTGGAATACCATCCGCAACGATGTAAAAACATCAGCCGGACGGTATGGCGCATTAACCGACCCTTACTGGCAGGATATCAGAGCCCATGCCATTCGCTATTGGGGTGAATGGAACAGAGATGAAATCTTTGAATTAATAAAATAATATTTTATGCTCCCATTACTTACAGGTATCATTACCAGCGCAGTTCATGTAGTTACCGGACCGGATCACCTGGCAGCGGTTACGCCGCTTGCCATTGAAAACAAACATAAAGCCTGGTCGGTTGGTTTTCTCTGGGGGTTAGGCCACGTTTTGGGCATGCTGCTGATCGGTGTCTTGTTCCTCCTTTTTAAACAATTGATCCCTATTGAAGCCATTTCCGGACATAGTGAACTCCTTGTCGGAATAGTCCTTATCATCATCGGGATATGGACATTCCTGAAATTGCGCAACAAAAAGCATGCTCATGAACATTCGCACCCACACCATCATCACAATGGTGATAATTATATTCATGTTCATGGACACATACATACAGCAGACAACGGAGAGCATAAGCACAACCATGTTAAACCCTTACGCCAAAACAACATTACTGCTTTTCTGGTTGGTACGTTGCACGGTTTTGCAGGAGTATCCCATCTTATTCTCATTCTTCCTACCCTTGCTTTCCCTACGCTTTTCGAATCTGTGATATATCTCACAGGATTTGCCATTGGAACCGTCGGGGCAATGGCTTTATTTGCTGTCATCCTTGGGGTGCTTTCCTCACGAACCTCATTGTCGCACAAGGCTAAATGGTTCACCATCCTGCGTATTGCAGGCGCATCGTTTGCAATTTTAATCGGGATATTCTGGATAATAAAATCTATTTAAATTCAATTTAAATTAAACCTGCTATTGTCTATTCAGGATATTGTGATTATCTTTACTTTTTAAGTCAAAATCTATGCGTAATATAGACACATCGAAGCTTTCCGGCGATGAATGCTGGGGGATACAGATCAATGGTTTATCGCATTGTCAAAACTGCAAATGGACGGGCATCAGTGCCTGCGAAGGGAAAAACATTGTGAAAACCGGAAGAAATTCCAAGGGTTACAGGATCGGGGAAAACGGACTTATCGAGGATGATTATGATCCTGCTTTTGACAAAAGATTCAAGGAAATCGAAGCCACTTAACCTTGAACATAAACTTGTATCTTAAGTAAAATCCTTGTTCCGGATTGGAATAAGGATTTTTTTGTTTAAATCCGGCTCTTCAATATTTCACCCAATCCCAAACCTGTCAGCGTCTGAAGGACCCGACAGCGTTTTACAACAAAAAGAGGCGCTTAAACCAAAGTCAAAGCGCCTCTTTTATCATCCTGTATAAAACAATTATCAGTGTTCCGTGAGGGTTTTCTTCATGAATTGAACCCTTTCGAATGCGGCAAGGTTTTCAGCTTTAGTGATGATCTTTCCTTTGAAGCTTTCAATGGAATTAAAGTTATGCTCTTCCATCCAGCCTTTAAGGTCCTGAAGCATTTTGTCAATATAACCAATACCGTTTTTATAAAGGGTGGTGCAAATCTCGGTTGCGGCTGCACCGGAGTAGATCATCTTGACCATGCCTTTGGCATCGTGAATTCCTGTATTTCCGGCCAGATCGCATTTTACCTGGTTGGAAAGCAGGGATATCCAGCGCAATGGCTGGGTGATTTCTTCCGGAGCACTCATATAATTATCAATCATGAGTTTTTCCTGGTTGATATCGATATCCGGACGATAAAATCGGTTAAACAGTACAACCGCATCGGCACCCGCTTCAGAAAGCCTGGAAACTATCTGCATGAGATTGGTGAAACAAGGACCGATCTTTACGGCGATGGGAACACTGACATAACTTTTCACAGCTTCCACGATCTCCACGTAAACATCTTCGATCTCCTTGCTGCTAACCTTTGCATCAAAGGGGAAGACTGCTATATTCAGCTCCAGTCCGTCGATGCCGGCTTCTTCCAGCTTCCTGGCGAATTTTGGCCACTCATGGGATGTAGTACAGTTAATGCTCCCGAAAATAGGAACCTCTGTAAGCCTCTTGGCTTCACTTATCAATCCCAGGTATTCCTTCACACCCTGTTCTTTGGAATGGGTGTTGATGAAATCCACGGCTTCGGGAAACCAGAAATACTTATCATCCTGGTCCATCAACTTCTGTGAATCGGCAAGCAACTGTTCCTCAAATAATGATTTGAGCACGATGGCACCCGCTCCCATATCAGCACATTTTTTAATGTTCTGTATGTCGCTGGTAAGCTTTGAGCTGCTGACAATGATGGGATTCCTTAGTTTCAATCCCATATAATTTGTAGATAGATCCATAATTGAATTTTTAAATTTTCGATATGATCAACAAAACTTTACATTCTTTGTCCCTTCGATAAAGGTTTCGGGTTTTTCCAGTATATCCAGGAAGCATGCAACTGCTTTATCAAGGTTTTCAAGAGCCTTTTCCGACAACCCTTCCGCAAAATCCCAGTCATATCCACGGATATGAACCAGGTAGGCAGGAGGGGCATTGCCAAAAAGATCCTTGCAAAGCTTCACAACATATCCCGGTGATGCTTCGTGAGAGGTAAAAGCGACCTTGGAAGATTCATCCACCTTGCTAACGCAATAGTCGCTGATCTCCTCCCTGGAAGCATCAGCAAAGATCACCAGGTCTTTCCCTGCAATAACTTCAGCATCTTCAATGTTGAGCTGGTAGTTACTCTCAAACTCCATATTCGTTTTACCGGCGGATAATGCCCATTGCTCAATTTTGTCGACAAAAGCAATGCCTAACCCGTCATCCCGGCGACCCGGATTTCCAAAACCATATAAAAGAACTTTTGTCACTATTAGGTTGTTTTCCTGTCAATCAGATTATTTTCCGAATCGTACAGGGAAATATCCAGGGGCATTTGTCCCAAAGCATGGGTTGCACAGCTCAGGCAGGGGTCATAGGCACGAATGGCTACTTCCACTGCATTCATCATGGGCTCGGTGATCTCCCTCTGTCCGTTCATCCAACTCTTGGCAACAAAGTTAACTGAGCGGTTCATCGGTTCATTGTTGTTGGTTGTAGACACGATGAGGTTGGCCAACACTATCTGATCCTTATCGTTGATCTCATAGTGGTGGAAGAGAGTACCCCTTGGAGCTTCAATAAGTCCTACACCACGGCTTTGCTTGGTACCCTTGATCGTGAGGTCTCCCTTCATCAGATCGGGATCATGCAGCAGTTCCTTTATCATTTCAGCAGAATGCAATAATTCGATCAAACGTGCATAATGGTAATGCATGCAATGATTGTTGGGTTTTCCGTTAGTGAGAGATTTGAAAATCTCAAACTCCTTCTGTGCCAAAGGTGATGGGATGAAATCAGCCGTGTTGAGACGGGCCAGCGGTCCTACTCTGTACCAGCCTTTTTCCTTACCCAGCTTTTTAATGTAGGGGAACTTCATGTAACTCCAGTTCCTCACTTCTTCCAGGATGTATTCCTCGTAGTTCTGGTAGTCGATATCGTCGAGTATCTTGTTTCCTTCGCTGTCGACGGCACGAATAACACCATGATAGAGATCCATGGCGCCGTCTTTCCTGACAAGGCTCAGGTGGTTCGACGGGAAATGTGCAAAGTTGTCGATGAAGGATTTGTGCTCCTTATAGTAATTCTTAAAGAATTCGATAGAGGCAACAGACCATTCGAGCATTTTATCAATGTTCATGGGATCGGGTCCATTCAGGAAGAATTCCTTTTCTTCCTGGGTAAGGTGCTTATTGATACCGCCAGGAATGGCGCCGGTTCCGTGAATTTTCTTACCTGCAGTGGCACGGATCACTTCCTGTCCGTATTTACGCATCATTACGCCCATTACGGCCAGGTCTTTATGTTTGAGCGCAACACCGATAACATTACGAATTGCCGGATCGGAGTCGATACCGAAGAGCAGGTCGGGTGAAACAAGATGGAAGAAATGCAGCGCATGCGATTGGAACATTTGTCCGTAGTGCATGAGACGGCGCATTTTCTCACCGGTCGGGGTCAGTCCGTCGCCTGTGCCGGCACCGACGATCACGTCGAGAGCCTTGGCAGCGGCCAGATGGTGGCTAACCGGACAGATACCGCAAAGACGCTGTACCAGCACGGGAGCTTCCCAATAGGGCCGTCCCTGGACAAACCTTTCGAATCCCCTGAATTCCACAATGTGCAATCTCGATTGAGAAACATTATTCTGATCATCAAGGTGTATGGTGACTTTTCCGTGACCTTCAACCCGGGTTACCGGTTCTATGGTTATTTTCTTAGTCATATGTCTGTCTCCTTTTAATCAAATTTTACAACTTCATAGGGTAATTTCAATTCATCGCCTGTTACCAGCGCTACCAGAGCATTCCAGATAAGGTCGGCTCTGGGAGGACAACCGGGCAGGTAATAGTCGATTTTCACGATCTCATGACATGGATATACTTTATCGAGGATCATGGGCAATTCATCATCATTGGGAAGAATGTGCTCTGTGTTCTCGGTCACCGTAGGGCCGTTGAGATACGCTTCCTGCAAACATTCTTTAACGGGAATACCGTTACGTAAGGCAGGAAGACCTCCCATGATGGCACATTCACCCACAGAAACGAGGATCTTGCAATGCTTCCTGAATTCTTTCAGCACATGAACATTTTCGCTGTTGCATACACCGCCTTCGATCAGTCCAATATCGCATTGCTTGGTAAATACCTTGATGTCATCTATCGGTGATTTATTGAACTCGACAAGTTCTATCAGTTCAAGTATGCGCTCATCAATGTCGAGGAGCGACATATGACATCCAAAACAGCCGGCTAAGGATGTTGTTGCTACGATAGGTTTACTCATTATATTATGCCTCCAATTTTTAAACTAAACAACACTGGTAATATCTGTTCCGATTGCTTTCTTATCGAATTTCCTGTGTCCGATAGGTTGGTCGAAACCTTTCTCCTTTTTGATAATGGAGCCTACAGGGCAGGTATCCATGGCTTTTTGTGCCATTTCATCGGAAATATTTGCAGCAAGTTCGTGATCGAGGTTGATCGTGAGCTTATTGCTTCTTTTATTGAAAGCGAACATGTTTTTCCCTGATTCATCCTTCAAGGTGCGAATACAACGTTTGCAAAGGATGCAGCGATTACGTTCGATAAAGAGTTTCGGACTGTCTGGATCCACCTTTTTTTCCGGGAAAATATAAGGAAAACGGGGTACCATCATCTGGTACCTGTACGCCAGGGCTTGTAACTCGCAGTTACCGCTTTTTTCACATGCAGGGCAGAAGTGATTTCCTGAAACAAAAAGCATTTCGATGATCGATATCCTCAACTCCTGGAGCTCGGGAATATCATTCTCCACCTCCATACCGTTGGCAACCGGTGTAGTACATGCGGTCATAAACCTGCCGGCTACCTTTACGTTGCAGATTCGGCATGAACCTGCAGGAATAACACCCTTCATATGACAAAGGGATGGAATAAAAACGCCATTATCGAGAGCTGCATCCAGAATACTCTGACCCGGTTCGGCGAAGCACTCTTTTCCGTCTATGGTAAATTTAATTTTATCAGCCATTTTCGTAAGTTTAATGTTCAAACACAATTTTACAATTTAGGGGTACGCCCAACATATTCGCATGATTCGGCGACGGCAGCTGCCATGTCGAATTCCGAAGCATAATCCACATCCTTTCTGACTAATTCCTCATATTTATGCCTGAAATTCTTGAGGGTACTCAGGATGGGATTCGCGGCAGTCTGACCCAGTCCACAACGGTTGGCCATTTTCATTTTGCTTCCCCAGCTCTGGAGATCGTCGAGGTCCTGAAGTACTCCATGACCGTTAAGGATCTTCTCCAATTTATGTTTAAGCAATGTGGGCAGTGTACGGCAAGGTGCGCATGAGCCACATGATTCTTCAATAAAGAATTCCATGAAGTTGACCACTACATCGCGGATCAGGTTGCGTTTGTTCCCGATAATGATCATGGATCCACCCGTTGGAAGATCTTCAAAACAAATAGTGCGCTTGAAATCGTTAGGGCCGATACATTCACCGGAAGGTCCACCAACCTGAACAGCCTGAACATCTTCAGCTCCGGACATTTCAAGTATATCTCTGATCCTTACACCCCATTCTACCTCGTATACGCCCGGATACTTGCAATCACCGGAAATACTGAGAAGCTTCGTCCCTGTACTTTCGCGTGATCCCATCATCGTATACCAGTCGGCTCCGTTAAGCATGATCTTAACAACAGATGCCAGAGTTTCTGCGTTGTTGATGATGGTAGGCTGGTTCAGGTAACCTTTCTGGACTGGGAAAGGAGGACGGTTTCTGGGTTCTCCGCGTTTACCCTCGCATGATTCTATCAGTGCGGATTCTTCACCGCATACATAAGCACCGGCTCCCAGCTGAATACGGATATCATAGTTGAATCCGGTCTTTCCTGCTATATCATTACCCAATAACTTACTGTTCCTCAATTCAGTCAGCACATTTTCCAAATATGCAAGCAGATATTCATATTCCTGCCTCAGATACAGGATGCCATACTTGGCTCCGACAGCATAACCGGCAATGATCATCCCTTCAAATACCAGGTGTGGATATTCGGTTAGTAAAACCCTTTCCTTGAAAGTCCCCGGCTCACCCTCGTCACAGTTGCATAATACAAATGAAATCTCACTGTTCGACCTGCGGCAGAATTCCCATTTCAACCCGGTCGGGAAACCGGCTCCTCCCCTGCCACGCAGATAGGAAGCCTTTACGGTTTCTACAACCTGTGCGGGATCCATAGCCAATGCCTTCTTTAAACCACTGCCAGCAGAATATTCGGAGAAAATCACATCCCCCTTTCTGCGGATGTTGTTATTTACCATGGATCTGACCAATTGTGAAGCATTCCTGCCGTCACCATGACGTTTAATCATCTCATCTACCGGTTTTCCTTTACGCATATCGGCTACCAGATCCTTCACAACATACGGTGTGAGACTGGTAAAAACCTTGCCATTGATCATGGCAGCAGGTTCCTGATCGTTCATCCCGATATCGGATGTGTAAAACAAGCCAATGATAACATCTTCACTGACAGAACCAAACCGGCATCCGGCTTCACGCTCAAATGCAGCAGCCACATCGGCCATCCCCATCATCCAGGCTACCAGACTGTCGTTCAAATAAACGGTATACTTGCCGCGTGGGGCATCCGTGTAGAAATGATAGAAGGATAAGGTCTGCTCAACATCTACCTTTGAGATGTTCAAGCCCCCGGCAATGAGTTGCTTTGCCTCATCTCCGACATACCCAAACTCCTGCTGAACATCTTTCAGGATGTCCATCAATCTGCCTCGGTCATTTCCAAACTTTTTCAGAATGTTTTGGACAGCATTTCTCATAATAATTCCTGATTAAATTATTGTGTTACTTAATTATAGATTATGTTTTGCAACATTTTAATTGTTAATAAATTAACAAGCCAAATTTAGTTTATTTTTTCGATTTGAATGTAGCCGTTGTTAATTTAGAAACAGTATAAATTTTAGAATCTGAGTGAGTTACGAATTTTTTAATGGTGTTACTTTATTGAAAAGTGAAGTCAATTTTTGTTTTGACAACCCGGCTTCGCTCGTTGTCGAGATGAGGGTGACCGTTAACTGATTTTTTACTAACCGTTAACTGACTTAACATTGAACTTCTTTCAATTTTATCATATTTTTGATCACATCAGATATGAATATAAAGCGGAACCCAAAAACCAACTAGTATGAAAACCATTATTTTACTTAGCCTTTTGTTTATCTTATCGCTTTTTACGGTAGCCCAGGACAAGCCACCGGTTGCATACGATGATTTAGCCACAGCCATGGCCGGTATACCCATCAGCGTAAATGTTATGGTCAACGATGCGACCCAGGAAGGAGACACATCGGTTATTTATTATGTTGATGCAAAGTATGGAATGGCAACGTTTCAGGATAGCATCATCACATACACCTCCGAGATATACCTTGACAGGACTGACAGTGTGAAGTACCTGATCAAAGATATTAACAACGGATTGGTTTCGGAATTTGGTTACCTTATTATTATCATTGAGAATCATTCTTTTGGCTGGCTTGACATAAATGATATCCGTGCAAGATTTAATGCGTGGGGAGGTCACTTTTGGGATTATTACAATGAGGGGGTGCATTTTTATGTCCCTGGCAATTCGAAGAAGGGAAGCATGTTTTGCAGCACACTTTGGATAGGAGGAAATGACGAATACGGCAATCTGCATCTTGCCGCAGAACGTTACCGCCAGGTTGGGGTGGATTATTTTATAGGACCGGTTTCCGATTCTTATGATGAGGATTACCTGATCAAATGGCAAAAGATGTGGAGCCTGAGTCGCCAGGAAGTAGAAGATCACCGGGCAAACTGGTGGAAACCGGACTATATTGTTCCCGAAGAAATAGCAACCTGGCCTGCACACGGGGATGAGTCATTGGGACAAACACCTGATATCGCACCTTATTACGACTATGATGGAGACGGCCATTACGATCCCATGCAGGGCGACTATCCGGTGATCCGGGGCGATAAAACCTTGTTTTTTGTTTTCAACGACACACGTGATGCCCATACCGAAACCCAGGGCAGGAAGCTGGGAATACAGGTAAACGCCATGGCCTATGCGTTCGACTGCCCTCAGGACTCGGCACTGAACCAGTCGCTTTTCCTGCATTATACACTAATAAACACATCCGACACAACTTATTATGATACCTATGCCGGGATGTTTGCTGATTTTGACCTGGGAAATCCCTGGGATGATTTTTTCGGGAGCGATGTCGCACAAAGCTCCATTTATGTTTACAACGGCGATGATGATGACGATCCCGCTTATCCTGCATATTCTGACAGGAGTTACGGCCTATACCCGCCCGCACAGTCATTAACCCTGCTTGGCGGCCCTTTCATGGATCCCGACGGGGAAGATAATCCCACGGTAGACCTTCAGGGAAATCCTCTCTGTGATTTTTCCATCAACGGATTGAATTTTGACGATGGCATCGTGGATAATGAACGATTGGGAATGACCTATTCCATGAGCTTTTCAACCAATTATTCCCTGGAACCTTACTATGCCTTCGACTATTATAACATGCTCCAATCCGTCTGGGCCGACAATACACACCTTAAATACGGTTCAGCAGGCCATTCAGGATCAGATACAATAGGATCCGATTGCAGATTTGTGTATCCCGGAAATTCCGACACACTCAACTGGGGAACAGGATGCACACCACCTCCCGAACCTTACAATCAACCCGGTGTTTACTGGTATGAAGAAATAGCTGGCAACCTGCCCTCCGACCGCAGGGGGATCCTTTCATCCGGTCCGTTTACCTTTGCTCCGGGAGATCAGCATGCCCTCGATATGGCATTTATTTTTGCCCGTGACTACAAGAATCCCAGCCATCTTGCTTCAAGAGAGCTGCTACGTAACAGGATCGATATTATCCATCAATATTTCCTGAATGACTCCACACCCTGTGGGAGCAGTTTTTCAAACATCCTGAAAAAGCCTGAGCAAACGAATGATATAACCTTATATCCCAATCCGGCCGACGATCATATCTCTGTATCAGGAATAAATACAGGATTTTACCGGATCAGCGATATCTCCGGCAGAATTGTACAGGAAGGGATCCTTGATGATAATCCGGTCTCCCTGACCGGAATTTCCCCGGGCCTGTACTTCATGCATCTTGTTTATAATGGAAAATCCGTTACAAGGAAATTCATTCGATTGCCCTGAAAATTAAAAAGAAACCCTTTTCAGGGAAAATTTTGGAGTTTGATTGGAACTTTTTATGGATTATCCTGTCAAAAGACGGAATAAAATATTTTACCCATGAAAACTTTAAAATCAAACCTGCTTATCCTGATCATAAGTTCATCCGTTTTGTCTGCACTCTGGTCTAACGGCCAGGAAGCAACAACCACATTCCAGACTATGGCTATCGCACACCTGGATGAAAAGATAGAACCCAACCAGAATATAGTATTCGCGTCTTCATTTCTTGCAGCCTGGAATGAACTGAAAGTTATTATCGGAGATGACATCTGCACAAAAGAACCTGTCTCCCTGGTTCCTCAGTTAAATAAACAAGCCGGACTGTTTCAGGGTTCGGATGATTTTGTTGCTCTTGCCGGTTTCGTTAAAGACGGTATAATTGAGCAAATTAACGGAGCACTTGAAGCAAAATACGGTTTTGTCAACCCATATTTGAAAAATTACAGCGACCGATACGATAATATCATTTGTTATGCAGGATTTCGTGAAAAAATAAGTTTCCGCCATCCCTTCCTGAAACACTCTTCTCCCTACCCTTTCTTTTATAATGGAAAATACGCGCATGTAAAATGCTTTGGAATCAGCAATGCCGACAGCATGCTGAAAGACCTGGAAAAAATATGCCGTCAGGTAGAAATCTATGACTATAAGGACTGCAACGATTTCATTGTCAAACTTAAAGGCAAAGCAACAGACAGTGAATTGATACTTGCAAAGATACCTCTTGGGAAAACAATGAACCAAACCATCAGGGACGTACAAAACAGAATTGCACATACACAGCCCCGGCAACTGACAGGAGGAGAATTATTGGTTATTCCCTGTATCAATCTTTTTACTGAGAATAATTTTGAAGAACTAACAGGGAAATACCTGGCAAATAAAGGCTTTGAACAATATTTTTTCGCGGTAGCAGGACAAACGTTAAATTTCAGTTTGGATGAAACCGGAGCCAGTACAATTTCGCAATCCGTGATTGTTTTAAAGAAAGGTCCGAATGAAGGGAAGTATATTTTCGACAGACCTTTTCTTGTATACATGAAAAAGAAAAACGCAGAGCTTCCATATTTCGCAGTTTGGATTTCCAATCCGGAATTCCTGGAAAAGTATTAATTTTAGGATCATTATACACCATCTATCAAAAATGCTCTGTTAGGGCTTTCAACCGCCCGGATTTAGCAAACCTGTCCGGATAGTTGAAGCAAAGCAAAAATTTATGGAACCGGATTCCGTATATATAAATGAATTCCTGAAAAACAAGAATCAAAAAGCCTTTACGGAGTTGATGAAACGTTATCAGGACAAAGTTTTCCGGTTTTGTGTTGCTTATTCAGGCAATAAGGCAGATGCAGAGGATCTCGCACAGGAAATATTTATAAAAGTTTTTCATAATCTGGGAAATTTTCGTTCAGAATCGCTTTTTGGAACATGGCTATACCGGATCATGATAAATCATTGCCATAATACATATAACTCAAAAAGGTTCAGGTTCAGAAAGCTAATTCAGGAAAACAGTACAATTCCTGACAAAGGTTCTGATGACCCGGAAAGTCTTGTAATAGCCAGGGAAAAAACAAAAATGATTTATGAAGGCCTCAGCCTTCTGGAGGGCAATCAAAGAAGCGTGCTGATCTTAAGAGACATAGACGGGTTAACCTATGAAGAGATTTCGGAATTGCTTCATTTGAAGTCAGGTACAGTAAAATCTACACTAGCCAGGGCCAGGATAAAAGTGGCCAATTATCTTAAAAGGAGGTTGTATTATGAATTGCCGTAAGATTAGCGGAATGTTATCGGAATTCCTGGACGGCAGCTTAACTCAGAAAGATCAGGATGCGGTCAGGAAACATCTTTCATCGTGCAGGAAATGCAGAGAAAACTGGAAGTACCTGCAACAATACCAGCAGGACATTGCGTCCTTGCCCCCGACAAAAGCACCGGATAACATGATAAATAAAGTACTGGATCGTATCAGCAAAGAAGATAGTTACTCACATCCACATATGCGGTCATTTCCTTTATGGCCGAAGGTTCTGATCACCGCGGCTATGTTAGCAGGGCTTGCCTATATACTCATCCCGGGTAAATATTATCTCCCCCTTAAGCCAGAGACAGAGATGCAAATCACATCCCCCAAAAAGGATAAAGGAACAAGGCATACAGAATCGGTTCCCGGCAAATCCGATTTACGCCTGGAGATACTGGAAGCATTAACCCACAAGCATGGCGGAAGAATTATTGAAACAGAACAAACACATCCTGAAGGATTGTTAAACGCTGTCATCCTGAAAATACCAACCAGTCAATACTATGCTTTTGCCGGGGATTACAACCAAATGCATTTCGGCGGACAATTGCCGGCTGAAAAAAGGTTTTCGATTTGGCCACGATATATCATAAAAATATACCTCCCATCTCACTCCTACCTCATAGAAGATTTTAATGATGATCATCAGGATGACATTCTT
>JAHJRE010000166.1 GCA_018831055.1 Bacteroidota bacterium | reverse complement strand
GTGATTGAGTTTGCGGCTCTGTCATAGCGGAATAGTAATCCCTCGCTGGCCACCCCTCCTTCATTAGTCATCCCGTAAAGAAACCCATCTGATTCAATGAGGCTTCCATTGGGGTACTGACCGTTATTCCCGTCGAAATTGATCCTAATGCTGAAGAGACTAATATCGATATCGTATTTGAAAAGTATTCCATATCCATGAAGTCCCCCGGCGCTGGTCATCCCGTAAAGATCTCCGTTTGAATCCTGGAAGAGCCCGCCATAAGGCTTGCCGCCATGAGCTGCCGTATTGAATTCGTGAAGCAGGGTATATATGCCGGTGCCGGGTTCAAAGCTGTAAATCACGCCATCGCCGGAACCCCCGCCGGTAAAAGTCATCCCATACAGCAATCCATTGGAAGCCCTGATCATCCCATCCTGGGGATCGGCTCCGTCGGCCCAGTCAAAACAACGTACCTGCAAAAGTGCCCCGCTAGTAATATTGTAGGAAAAGATGGTACCAAAATTGCAGACACCTCCTTCGGTGGTTACCCCGTAAAGCAAGCCGTTGGATGCTTCTGTAAGCGCACCAACGGGATTACTGCCTGTAGTAAGTTCTTCAAAATCTGCGAGGTAATCAAAGTCACCCGTTATTGGGTCGTAAGAAAACAACTGCCCGTCCTGATTAATACCGCCATTCTGATTAAACCCATAAATCAGGCCGTTTGAAGCTTGCATCAGGTATCCACTACCGGCGAAATAGCCGACCCAGACAACAGGGTCAAAGAAATCATGAATTATATTATAAGCATCTGTGGAAGGATCGTATTCATAAACAATACTTCCGATCTGTCCATACCCGCCATCCGCGATGCCGTAAAGTTTATCATTATCCGCCAGAAGCACCTCGCGGCGTGAGTGTTTTCCTTCAAATTTCGTGAAGGAATATACATCCGACATCTGGTTGCCGCTAAGGTTGATCTCATAAACAAGTCCTGCTGCCGCCCCGCCACCATAAGGCAAGGTACCCCAAAGTTTTGGCTGGGCATGTAATTCAGGAAAAACAAACAGCAGGCATGCTGCTAAACAGATAAATCCGGTGAAACGTTTCATAAGGGTTTGATTTGTGGTTAAGGTTGGATAAAGATAATTAAAAAGGTACAAAAACAAAAAAGTAAAACTTAATGCGAAATACCCGTTCATCTTATGTATCTGCCTAGGCATCTACTCCGACAAATCCTGTCTGACAAGCAATGCAGTAGATATGGAGGCTAAAACAAGCCTGACTTATAACTGGTATTTGCATCTTTAATGGTAGTGGTTTTTGTCCAGCCTTTCTTTACTTTCGATGTATGAAAATCTCCGAAGGTAATCACCTGGTTGATCTGTATCCCCTGTCTTCCCTTAACATTAAATACCGACATATTCTCTTTCAGCTTTTCAGGAACCTCGATTTCCTGGGAATAAGCATTCAGGAAATTCAATATCAATGACATAAATAAGAGAGGTAACAGCTTTTTCATAAGTTTAATTTTCCTCAAATATATCAATTTATGAAGCCGGAAACTTGCACTTCAGTTTCCATTTAACTGGAAATTCTCTTTAATACCCTACGAAGCTTCAGATGTTGGTTTAACGCAAAAACACCTTTTCGCTGATCATCATATCATCAGAAACCACATGCACAACGTAATATCCTGTTACTGTTTCCAGGATGAATTGCTGATTTTCATCTCCTGACAGTGCAGTATGCAATACCGGCTGTCCAAGCATATTCACAACACTAAGAGTTCCTTTTTCCCCTTCAGGATTGTAAATGGAGATTATATGATTATACGCGTGGATTTGAATGGTATTACCTTGCAGAAGCTCCTTTTCACCGAAAGGACTTAAGGTAAAATGCAGCACAAAGCGACCGGTAATGCTTCCGGTTTCACCCAGGAAACAGGTGTAAGAATTGGTTTTCTTCAGATCTGTGATGTTTCCTGTTTTCAGATCTTCCAGGAAGATATAAACATCATCAGGAATCTGCTCCATGTCGCCTGCTTCAAAGGTATATTGTCCTTCCTGGGAAACATCGATCCCTACCGGCACGGCATAATCTTTTTCGAAATAAGGTAGGGCCTGAACAGCAAAGTGTTTACCGTTATCCTGCAGAAGTATTGAATACAAGGCAAGGTCAGGATTGCCCTTCATTTTTCCAACATCATAGGAAGGATCCAGCCCTTTGGTCATGCCATCCCTGAAGTAAAAGCGGGTTTTATTGTATTGATCCTGAGTACTGGTAACGTAAAGGGTAAAATAACCCACATCCTCATTTTCGGTGTTTTTGTAAAATGTTGATAATCCATGTTTGCGGATGCTGGTATTGAAATACAGTGTAGCACTGTTACTTGCTGCCTGAACCATGAATGCCTGTCC
>JAHJRE010000165.1 GCA_018831055.1 Bacteroidota bacterium | reverse complement strand
GCATTTCATTGGAAGAGTGTCCCGGGATAAAGAGATCATTTAACAGGCAAGAAACTCTTTATATAGCTTATAAATACAACAATCAACCAGACTTAAACACATCTTTCGACATTTCCGTTTACAAAGAATCCAACAATGAACGTGTCAGATTCCGTGAATTTCTGGTAACCGAAAAAGATGACAACCGGGTAAAATTTCTGCCATATAAACCCCCCATTGATCTGGAACCAGGGATATATCTGATTGAAGTGGGCCACAAGTTCCTGAAAAAGAACGGAAAAACAGCAAAGGAAGGAGCTTTCATACGCAGGGAAAGATTTGAGATCATGGAATAAACGATATTATTCTTTTCATATCTGTTGAATCGGAACCACTGGAATTGTAATTTTGCCAAAGATGCCATCCTTTTCTTACATTGATGCACGAAGTTTAAACCATTTCAGTGTACAGGTACCTGTTATGGATGTTCGTTCACCCGGAGAATATCAGCGCGGACATATTCCCCGGGCCTATAATTTCCCATTATTTGATGATTATGAAAGGGCAATAATCGGTACGTTATACCATAAAAACGGTCAAACCGCTGCAATAAAGAAGGGTTATAACATTGCTGGAGCGAAAATTGAAGGTTATTTAGAAAATGCGTCACGGATTTGCGGGAAAAAGGGAAAAGTAGTGTTATATTGCTGGCGTGGAGGTATGAGGAGTCAATCCATGGCATTATTATTATCGATGAGCGGGTATGAAGCCATCATTCTTAGCGGGGGATATAAGTCGTACCGGAGTTTTGCGAGAAAACAATTTGAGGCTTCCAAAGACATCAGCATACTGGGTGGTATGACAGGAAGCGGTAAAACGGATATCCTAAGAAAAATGAAATATCTTGGCCAACAGGTAGTTGATCTGGAAGAGTTGGCCGGGCATAAAGGGTCTGTTTTCGGTAACCTGGGTTTACAGGAACAATGCCGTACCGAACATTTTGAAAATTTGTTGGCGGAGGAATGGTTGGACACTGATCCAGGAAAGAGACTATGGCTTGAAGATGAAAGCATTAACATAGGTCACGTATCCATACCCGCGCCCATTTTCAAACAAATGCAGGAAGCCAGGGTCATAATGATAAATATCCCCTTCGAAGAAAGAGTTGCACGACTTACAGCTGAGTACGGACATTTCGAAAAAGATATTCTGAAACAGCTTATTACACAAATCAGCCGGAGGCTGGGCAGCGAAAACGCAAAGAAAGCCATTGAATCTGTTGATCAAGGGCATATAAGCGACAGTATTGCGATAGTGTTGACGTATTACGATAAGGCATACAAGCACCAGCTCTCTAAAAGGCCCAAAGAAAAGATCACGGAAGTTAATTTAACAACAACAGACACCGAAGAAATTGCATATTTACTGGGAGGAATTTAGCCATATAACCATATAACCATATAATAAATCATGCCCAACCCCATCTATTTAGATTACAACGCAACGACTCCTTTGCATCCGGAGGTGATAGCCTATATGAAACCATTGCTGGAAGAGGCATTCGGGAACCCTTCCAGTTCCTATTCTTATGGGGCTAAATCAAGGATTTTGATTGAAGAAGCCAGGATGAGTGTGGCGGCATTATTGGGATGCAAACCCTTTGAGATCATTTTTACCAGCGGTGGAAGTGAATCCAATAATTTGGCTATTAAGGGGATAGCTCAGGCATACAAGGATAAAGGCAGGCATATCATCACCAGCAGTATTGAGCATCCGGCTGTAGCAAAAGTTTGCCAATATTTGGAAAAACAAGGATTTACCGTAACCTACCTACCGGCAGATCATGAAGGATTGATCAATCCGGATGATTTGAAAGAAGCCATTACTCCAGGCACGATCCTTATCAGCATCATGCATGCCAACAATGAAACAGGTGTGATACAACCCATAGAGGAATTCGGTGCCATTGCCAGGGGGCACGGTATACTTTTTCATACGGATGCTGCCCAGTCGGTTGGAAAGATACCTGTCAATGTAAAGAATGTGGACCTATTATCGGTAGCAGGTCACAAGTTATATGCTCCAAAGGGTGTTGGAGCTCTTTATGTGCGTGAAGGAATCAGACTGGAAAAGATCATCCATGGTGCCAATCACGAGCATGATCTCAGGGCCGGGACGGAAAACGTGCTGGAGATTGCCGGATTGGGGAAAGCGGCAGAGATCGCCGCAAGGGATCTTCATCAGGTAATGGAACACAATCTTTACCTGCGTAACATTTTAGAGCATAAGCTCCTGGAGAGCATTCCCGAAGGCAGGATCAATGGGCACCCGGAAAAACGCCTTCCCAACACCCTCTATTTCACCATTCCGGGTGTGGAAAGCGGAACACTTATCTCGGAGATTGGCGACAAAGTAGCCATTTCAGCCGGAGCTGCCTGTCACACCGAAGATGATCATGCCTCAGAAACCCTGACAGCCATGGGAGTTCCGGAAAGTTTATCCCGTTGCACCATTCGATTAACGACCGGAAGATTCCTCACAGAGGAGGAGGTGGAGAAAGCCTCCGAAATAATCATTAAAGCAGCACAAAGAATACGGGGGGAATATTCCGGGACATCCATACCGGAAGAAAACATACGTTTGACAGCCTTTACCCATGGACTCGGATGTGCCTGTAAGATGCGTCCACAGGTGCTGGAGAAGGTACTAAAAAATATTCCGGTCGGGCAATATCCACAGGTAATGGTGGGGTATGAATCATCGGACGATGCAGGTGTTTACAGGATCAATGAAAATCAGGCTTTAGTCCAGACTCTTGATTTCTTCACCCCGGTTGTAGATGACCCGTTTGATTTTGGCCGCATTGCAGCAGCGAATTCCCTGAGCGATATTTATGCTATGGGCGCCACTCCCCTGTTTGCATTGAACATTGTTGCCTTCCCGAGCAGCAGGCTCCCTTTGGATGTACTGGAAAAAATATTGCTTGGAGCTGCAGCGATCGCAGCCGAAGCAGACATCCCTATCCTGGGAGGCCATACGGTAGATGATCCCGAACCAAAGTTTGGAATGGCAGTGACCGGTATGGTCCATCCTGATAAAATCCTGAAAAACAACACTGCACAACCCGGAGATATCCTTATTCTGACAAAACCCTTAGGAACAGGGATATTATCCACGGCACTCAAGCGGGGATTGCTGGATGACCATGGCAGGAAAGAACTGGTTGAAACAATGGCAACTTTGAACAAAAAAGCGGCAGAAGCTATGCAGGAATTCAACGTTCATGCATGCACGGATATTACCGGTTACGGGTTATTGGGGCATCTTTATGAAATGACATCAGGATCGAAGGTGGATGCGGAAGTTTATGCTGAGAAAGCTCCGGTAATGAAACAAGCCGTGAACTTTGCCGCAACCGGAATTGTACCGGGTGGAACGGTAAGCAACAGAGATCATTTTGGGAAGTTTATTGATTTCGCTGATAACATGGGAGACACGATCAAAACCTTGCTGTTTGATGCACAGACCTCCGGAGGCTTGTTGATTGCCATTCAGGAGCACAAAGCCGAAGAAATACTCAAAAGGCTTGAAAAAGAAGGGGTTGTTTCTAATATAATCGGGAAGATAAACGGGAAAGGCAGCGGGAGAATTAGGGTGGAGTGATTGGAAATTCTGTATTCTGTATTCTGTATTTGCAATAGGATTGTCAATAGGCAATATGACATTGTCAATGTATTGTAAATTTAACATTTTCAATTGCATATCCGATTGAACATACCGAATACAGAATACAGAATTGCCAATCATCCGGCTTCCTTAAGGAATTTCCATAAAATCCGGAGGAAAAAAGTATTGCAGCATCGGGCCTGTGGTTGCCCGCCACAGTCCCCAGCTATGGCCTTCAGGCAGTTCCTGCCATTTTAGATCATATTCCTTTACCAACAGTGAATCCCGGAAATCCCTCAAATTAGCAGATACACCCTCATACAAACCCCAAAAAGATGCCCAGGTGACCTCTTTTTTCTCACCAGGGGCAATGATGTGAAAAACTTTATAATCATCCGGCCAGAAAGCGGCAGAATGAAGGCCGCATTTACCGATCACATCGCTGAAATTAAAGGAGATCAGGGCGGAGATGTTCCCACCATAGGAAGCACCAATAATTGCCCGGGCACGGGGTTTATCAAGGGTGTTAAATTCCCGGTCTATCCAGGGGACGAGTTCCCTGATGTAAAAAGACTGGAACGCGTCAATCATCATTCCGGCATATTCTTCATCACGGTTGACTGGCCGGATAAAAACCGCAATAACAGGGCAAATGAGATTGGAATCTATAAGGTTATCGATAACATTTTTGGTAAAACCCAGGTCCAGGTATTCATAATCATCTGTGAAATAAGCAACCGGATAGCGAGCACCTTGTTCTTTCTGATAACCTGGAGGAAGATAAACCTGAATCTGGTGAGTATCATCAAAAAAAGAGCTATTTACATTGAATGTTAAAATGCTGCCTTTGGGTACGTCTTCATATTCTAATACTTCCCAGGGTTGAACATAAGCAGGCATAGACAATTCAGAATTTGTACCATAACCTCCGGTGCAGGTAAAGGGGTTCAGGCTGTCGAGTATCCATTCTTTTTTATTGATCACGAGTTTATAATCCAGCCTGGCTTTCATCGGGAAAACCGCAGAATAATGCCACAAACCGGTATTTCTCACCGCTTGCATATCCGAGACAGAGGGATCCCAATTATTAAAATCGCCGGCGATCTGAACAGACTTTGCTTTTCCGAAGTAAATAAATGTGGCAGTATCACCGGTGATAAATGGAAATCCCTGGGATCCGGCAGAAACCATGAAACTATCCACTGCGCTAGCTCTTTCCCTGCCCGGTATGGTATTCAGGTAATCAAGGAATTCCTGGAAATTCTGGGTAAATACATTTATGACCAGGAATGATAATGCTATACCTATTGCTAGACCTTTTCTCATATAAAATATTGTTAATTGAAGTTTCGCGGTAATTTACTCTCTCCTTCACTTACCATTGAACCCATCTGATCATCAAAACTGCCTGGAAGCACCAAAATAGTTATTAATTGTTTTCAAAATCATAAATTAATTTTTCATAATAAAATATTTAATGAGTATCGGGAAACATTAACACAAAGTTACAGGCGACAGGTTGCAAGCTACAACTCATCACTCATCACCCACACCCAAACTACCTGCAGCCTGTAACCTGCAACCTGCTTCCTGCAACCATAGAGCAGGAATCAAAAGCAGAACCTTTCATTCCTGGAAAATTGATTGTATTTTTACCATCTCTTTTAGGAATGTCAAAAACCTTTGTAAGCAAATATTAGAAGAAACCCTATGGAGAAAGAAAAAACACAGCCCGGATATTCAAGATTATGGATACCTCTTTTAATCGTAGCACTTGCTGCGGCAGCAGGTTATTATTTTATTTCTATCGGGGGAGAAAATAAAGAGGGTGAAAAAAGCATAACTCAATATATTCCTTCGCTTACCTACGAATTAATCATAAAGCCCGATACTGTGATTGACCGTTATGCCAGGTATACCATCAACCTGACATTGAAGAACAATGGGGATACCCTGGTAACGCGTGTCGAAGGGCGTTTTTACATTTTCTATTCTGATCCCATCATTGAGCAGTACCGCCAGATCATGATCGGAAAGATCCGAAAAACGGAACAAAACACCTTAAGCATGCAGGAGCTTATTCCTGTTGAATATGCCAAATCCTTTTATGCCGGGTTTAAAATGAGGTATAATATCCCGGAACGTGAAGGGGAACGGGAAGTAACCGATTACCGTTTTTACAGGTACGATGCTGTTTCAGGAACAGTGGTTAATCATGACGATCCCGGGAAAAAACTTCAGAGTATCACCGACAGAAAGCCTTAAGGTTACAGGCTGCAAGTTACAGGTTGCAAGTTGCAAGGTGCAGGATTCTGCAACATGAAACATGTAGCCTAAAACATGGAACGCATAGCCTATATCCTGATATTATTCATTCCCGATACATAAATTTTCTTATATTTGATGGGAGTCCAGATATTAACAAAATCAATTCATTATGAAAACAATTAAAACACTTTTGGTATTTGTGCTGATAATAACAGCATGTGTCGGTATACAGGCTCAACCTATCGGTAAATTATCCGATCAGCAGGTTAAAGATAAGATACAAAAATTCAGTGGAATGCGAACAACCGGCATAGTATTGACATTTATTGGAGCTCCAGCACTAATTGCGGGAATTGCACTTTATGTTGATGGATTAAGTTCAAGTACAAACTCATCAGGAAGCGCTACCGACATTGATGGCAAAGTTTGGGCGGGAATTGGCCTCATGGTTGTGGGTGAGGTTGCTCTGGGAGGAGGGATCGTTTTATGGGCTATTGGAGCGAACAAAACAAAGAAATACACCAACGAATATAATAAAAGACAGCAATCACTGAGCCTTCGGACAAGTAAGTACGGAATAGGATTGGCATACCGGTTTTGATTATAGCAATTCTTTGACAACAATAGTACACGGTAATAACACAATTGGGTTTTGGCGAACTTTTATTCCGCTTAATCGCTACGTTGACTGAGATTCAAGGCATAATTGAATTAAAACATACAAAGGACCGAACTGAATGCCTGGCGGATAAATAAATGTGTTCATATATATAATTGTTAATAATTGGAATATTTTTCTTTACCAATTCAATCAAAAATTTATTATTTTAGGCATAAAAAAATCGATGGGAAAGATTTCCTCAGGCAAAAAGCCTCTGCAGAAATTAATACAACCATTCTTTTGTGTGGGTATCGGGGCATCCGCCGGTGGGCTGGAGGCCATAGAAGTTTTTTTTAAGAACATGCCGGTTGATTCCGGTTTGTCTTTTGTAATCATCCAGCATTTATCTCCCGATTACAAAAGCCTGATGAGGGAGCTCATATCCAGATTTACGACGATGCCTATACAAACGGCTGAAGACGGGATAGACATAAGTCCCAATCACATATACCTCATCCCGCCGAAGAAAAATATGACTGTTTTCGGCAGCCGGCTTTTTTTATCGGATCAGGATCCCGGAAGAAGCCTGAATCTTCCCATTGATATATTCTTTCGTTCCCTGGCCCAGGATTTCGGGAAGAATGCTATTGGCATTGTTTTATCTGGAACAGGAAGTGACGGGGCTTTAGGTATTCGTTCTATTAAAGAACACGGAGGCATCGTGATGGTCCAGGATAACCAGACAGCCAAGTTCGATGGTATGCCAAAAAGTTCCATTGCAACCGGAATGGTCGATTTCATTCTTTCCCCGGAAGAGATGCCCGACACATTAATGCATTACATTCAACATCCATACATAGCAAAACCCGAGCAATCAAAACCGGAGATTTCTGATAATAGTCTGATGGCTAGGATATTGAAAATCATAAACGAACGTGTCGGCATTGATTTCACCTCTTACAAACCCACGACTATAACGCGAAGACTGGAAAAGAGGCTTGCCATCAACCAGATTGAAAACTTCAACCAATACCTTGAGTTCCTGGAACAATCACAATATGAAGTAAATATTTTATACAAAGACCTTCTTATCGGTGTAACACAATTTTTCAGGGATGGAGAAGCATTTCAACTCATAGAAAGCAAGGTACTGCCTTCTCTTTTTTCTTCCAGGAAAGACAGCAACCCGATCAGAATATGGTGTGTGGGTTGTTCTACCGGAGAAGAAGCATATTCCCTGGCTATATTGTTTACCGAGTACAAGGAAAAGCACAGATATCAGAATGAAATAAAGATTTTCGCAACGGATATTGATCGGGAACACGTCGAGATGGCAGGAACAGGCTTTTACCCGGAGAGCATAGCAGCGGATATCACACCTGAGTTCATAAAGAAATATTTTGTTCATGAGAACAAAGGGTACCGGGTGAAAGAAGATCTCAGGCGAATGGTAATCTTTGCCCAGCAAAACGTGATCAAGGATCCTCCATTTTCGAGGATGGACATGATCAGTTGCAGGAATATGTTGATCTACCTGAATCCCGATGTTCAGCAGAAAATACTGTCCATGTTTTATTATTCGCTGAATCCGGGAGGAACACTCTTCCTGGGTAGCAGCGAATCATTGGGAGAGTTATCGGCAGGATTTGAAACCCATAGCAGCAAATGGAAACTGTATTTACACAAACCCGGGTTCAAACCTCCCGTCACAAACAATTACCTGCAACCTCTTTCCCCAAGAATCTCACTGAAAAGCCGGAAAAACGAATTAGCATACCCATATTTTGAACCCGACAAACTCCTTCCCGACAATGTCCTGACCGACATTTTAGACTTTTTCCTGCCATCATCGGTTATCGTTAATCATGAATTCACCGTACTTCATGTTTTCAAGGATGTGAATAATTTTATCAGGATACCGCAAGGCAAAGCCCGTTTCGATATCCTGGATATGGTTCCCAAAGAAGTATCTGTAGTTCTCAGCAGTATGCTTCATAAAGCGATGAACGATAATAAAGTATTATTTTTCAGGGACATTCAGATCAAAGACCAGAAACAGTCTATACATATTACGGCAAGACCCTTATCGGATAAGATCAGCAAAAAGAAATTCATTCTTATATCTTTTGAAAATGCCCAGACACCTGAAATTCAGTCTAAAAACAATAATATCCTGAATATTGACCTAAAAAACCAATTAAGTGAGCATTATATTGAACTTGAAAAGGAATTACAATTCACCAAGGAAAACCTGCAGGCAACCATAGAGGAGCTCGAGACATCAAATGAGGAACTCCAAAGCACCAATGAAGAACTGATCGCATCGAACGAGGAGCTTCAGAGCACCAATGAAGAACTTCAATCGGTGAATGAGGAACTCTATACAGTAAATTCGGAATATCAGAAAAAAATTGAAGAGCTGATCCTGCTTAACAATGACATGAACAACCTTCTGAATAATACCAATATAGGAATCTTATATCTCGATAATAAGCTCAGGATAAGAAAATATACTGATTTAGTCACTCGCGTGATCAATGTTATGGAAATGGACCTGGGAAGGCCAATCAACCATATTTCCCTGAAGGTAGATTATCCTGAATTCCTGCAAGACATTAATAGTGTGATGGACACACTTAAAGTGATTGAAAAGGAGGTAAAAGATCCGGAAGGGAATTGGAACCTTTTAAGGATAATGCCATACCGGACGGAAGAAAATGCCATAGAAGGAGTGACCATCACCCTGATTGATGTTTCAAGGCTCAGAGAAAGCCAGGATCAATATAAAAACCTGTTTGATTCGCTTGTACATGGGGTTGTTTACCAGGATGCTGCAGGAAAGATTGTGTCGGCCAACAAGGCAGCAGAGAATATACTTGGGTTGAGTTTTGATCAGATGTGCGGTAGAACCTCGGCCGATCCGGGATGGAAGGCACTAAAGGAAGACGGCAGTGATTATCCGGGTGACCAGCACCCTTCCATGCTGGCACTGAAAACCGGGAAGGAGATAAGAAACTCAATAATGGGGGTATACCATCCTGCAGAAAAAAAACACAAATGGATAAACATCAACGCCATACCCGAATTTATACCGGGAAGCAAACAACCTTTCAGAGTATACACGACTTTTGAAGACATTACCGTGAGAAAGAAGCAGGAAGAAGAGATCAAGAGGAATCACGATCTGCTTTACAGGATTTTTGAGAACAGTCCTATGGGAAAACTTGTTGTCAACAGGAAAGGCAGGATCACATATGCGAACAATAGTGCAGAAACAATCCTTGGTGTAAAGAAGAAAGACATTGTAAACAGGAAATATAATGATATACGATGGAGTATACGAAGTATGGATGGCAGCAAGATCCCGGAAAAGGAATTACCTGTGAGTCGGATTTTACATGGAGTTGAAAGGATCAGGAATTACGTCATGATGACAGAGGACTCAGGAGGAAACGCAAAAAAAATACTGGTAAACGGTTCCCCTATGTACGATGAGAAAGGGGAAATTGATGGAGGTATTTTCACGATCCAGGAAGTACCAACCGATTAATCCAATAAGTTTTACATCGTTTTAACCGACTTATGTATGAGCCAAAACAGTAATGACTTAAGAAAGAGAGCGGAAGAAATACTCCGGCAAAGGAGAATCGGTAAAGTAGCCGATCCGGGAAAAATGACCACTGAAAAGCTTCTGGAAGAACTTAGCATATATCAGGTAGAACTTGAGTTGCAAAACGAAGAACTCAAACACAGTCAGGAAGTATTGGACAACTCACGTAAGCAATACATTGAATTATTCGACAACGCCCCGGTTGGCTATATAATTATTGACGAGGACTTCATAATCCACAATTGTAACCTGACATTCAGCAACATGCTGAAGTACCCAAGAAATGCTCTGAAGGAAAAGAAATTAAGCAAATTCATCCATCCTGATGATCAGGATAAAGCTTATCTTGCCTGCAAGAGGCTTTTTGAGGAGAAACAAATCTCTCATTGTGAACTGGTTTTGCGAACCGGGAACGATCAAAATATTTACACCAGTATTAATGCTGTTTATTTTTCCAATGAAAACGGTCATTCTTATGCCCGGCTGGCTATCAGCGATATCACGGAAAGAATTGAGCATGAAAGAATAATTAATGAAACCAGGGCAGAAATTGCCAGTCAAAATGATATGCTCAGGCGGAAAAATGAAGAGCTGACAAAGCAAAGTGCGTTAATGGCTTCGCAGTATGAAGATTTGCTTGCATTGAATGAGGAAGTTGCTTCGTTAAACGAGGAATTGCAGGCACAAAATGAGGAGCTGTCAAGCAGCAATGAGGAGCTGAACAGGCTCAATATCTCTCTTCATATTGAAAAAGAAAAAGCCAGGCAATACCTTGACATTGCGGGAAATATGTTTATTGCCATAGATAATCATGGTAAGGTTATTCTGGTCAACAAAAAAGCTTCTGAGATATTGGGCTACCCTGAACAGGAAATCCTTGGCAAGGACTGGTTTGATCATTTCCTTCCGCAGGACAACATCGCTGAAATAAAAAAAGTATTCAATGCACTAATAACAGGAGAAACCGGCTGGATAGAAAGTCTTGAAAACAATATCATCACGAGAAAAGGGGAAACGAGGATCATTTCCTGGAAAAACAGCATCATCCGTGACCCGGAAGGAAACATCGCCGGAACATTAAGTTCGGGGGAGGATGTTACTGCCATCAGGGAGAAAGAAAAGGAACTCAAAAAAATAGAATGGCTTCTTCAATCCAGGAAAAGCAAGAAGCAATATGCCCCTCCTGTTTATGGTGATTTGACCGAACTCAATAAAAACGGTCTCATATTGAATCACGTTGGCAAGGAAGTATTGATGGATATAGCGAGTGATTATCTCTCCCTCCTTGAAACCTCGGCAGCGATCTATGAAAAGAACGGTGATTATGCTTTAGGACTATTTTCAAGTAATTGGTGCAGATATTTAGACGTTGCCTCCAGGGATCTTTGTAAAAACTGCGATAACCGGGAGGCCCTGCAATCGGGCAAATGGCATTGTCATGAATCATGCTGGAAAGATGCCAGTTTAAAATCAATGCAAACGGGGAAGCCCGTTGAGACGGAATGCAATGGAGGTCTGTTTATATATGCAATTCCAATCACAGTTGGAGATAAAGTCATTGGTTCTATCAACTTTGGGCATGGGGATCCTCCCAAGGATGAGGAAAAACTAAAGGAAATAGCTGAACGGTATGATGTTCCGCTTGCAGAACTGGAGCGGTTGAGTCACGAATACGAAACGCGACCGGCATTCATTATCGACCTGGCTAAAGAGAGACTTGGGATTTCGGCAAAGCTGATCGGGGAAATGGTATTACGGCAACAGACTGCACTAGAACTTGAAGCGAGCCAGGCGGCATACACCGAGATTTACCACGGGAGCCGTGACGGATTTGTGATGGTAGATCCTGAAGGACGGTTTATTGATTGCAACACAGCCTATTCCCGGATGCTGGGATATACCCTGGAAGAGTTAAAATCGCTGGAAGATTTTTATGAAATAACCGCAGAACCCTGGAGAGAATGGGAAAAAAGGGAAATATGGGATAAAAAACTCATAAAAAAGCAATATTCAGGAACATACGAGAAAGAATACATCCATAAAAACGGCAGGATATTTCCGGTTGAACTGCAGGCCTACCCGGTAACGGACAAGAACGGCAATATTCAGTATTTATGGGCTGTTGCGCGGGATATCAGCGAACGGAAAAAAACGGAGGAAGAATTGATTCAAGCGCGTGATCAAGCCAAAGAAAGTGACAGGTTAAAAACCGCCTTTCTTGCCAACATGAGTCATGAGATCCGTACACCCATGAACGGCATCCTGGGATTTGCCTCCCTTCTCAAGGAATCAGGATTAACCCGTGAGCAATTGAAAAAATACATACAGGTTATTGAAGAGAGCGGCATACGGATGCTGAATACCATCAACGATATTATTGATATTTCAAAAATTGAATCGGGCCAAATGGAAGTATATATTAGTCCGGTTAATATTAATGATGAAATACGATCACTTTACAGATTTTTTGAGGCGGAGGCCGGGAAAAAGGGACTGAAGATTGAGAGTTTTTGCCCGCTTCCATGGCAGGATGCCAACCTGCAGACCGACAAATCAAAATTTTATGCAGTATTTTCCAATTTGTTAAAAAATGCAATGAAATATACCCATAAAGGCAATATTACATTTGGATATGAAGTAAAGAACAAGTTCCTGGAATTCTTTGTTAAGGATACGGGCATTGGGATAGCCAGGGACAAGCAGGGGATCATTTTCAACCGGTTTGTCCAGGAAGAAAACGGCCTGGTACATTCTTACGAAGGATCCGGTTTAGGACTTGCCATATCGAGGGCATATGTTGAAATGTTAGGGGGGCAGATATGGGTAAAATCGCAAAAAAACAGGGGATCAGAGTTTTACTTCAGCCTGCCCCACCAAACTATGGAAACACAAAATCCGGAAACGATGGAAAACAAGGAGAAGAATAAAAACAAACCATTCAGTAAGGATGTAAACGCATTGATTGCAGAGGATATTCCCTCTTCAGATGCGCTACTTACAGAGATTCTCAAGAATCATTGCCGTACAATTTTTCATGCCTCCAATGGTCAGGAGGCAATTGAGATAGCCAGGGAGCATCCTGAAATTAACCTGATATTAATGGACATCAAGATGCCCGGCCTGAATGGATACGAAGCGACAGAGGAGATACGCAAAACCAGGCCCGGGATAGTGATCATAGCACAAACAGCATATGCTCTTTACGGCGACAGGGAAAAAGCCATAGAAGCGGGATGTGATGATTACATCACCAAGCCGATCAGGAAGGAGGATCTGTTGGAGATCATCGCGAAGCACCTGTAAGTAACTGAATCGGTTAACACTCTGTTCTGTTTAAGAAAGCACCCGGACTAATACCTTCTACTTTTTTAAAAGAGTCAATAAATGTCTTCCGGGTTTTAAAACCGGAAAGCAAACCGATGGCCTCAAGTGTCATTTCTTTTGCTTTCCCATTTATTATCAGCGACTTTGCATATTTCACCCTGTATTCATTACGAAAACTGTTAAAAGATTGCTTTTTTTCTTCCCTGAAGTAATAGGCAAGATGGTGAGCGGGAATTCTTACAAGGCCTGAAATATAGACAAGATTGCAATCGGGCTGAAGAAAAGGCTTGAACTCCTCCATACAATTATCGACCGAACGCCTGATAAGTAGAAGATATTCGGATTCAAATTGAGGAGTCTTCCTTGCATTAATAACATTGGCATCTTTAGCATCGGACTTATCATCAAAACTATTTTCCGGATCCGGGATCCTTGGCATACCATAGAGGATTCCCGGAAAAAAAAGAAGCAAAGTAAGCAAACCGGCGAGCGTTATGCCGGAAATGGTTTGCAGCAAAGTAAAACTGTTATAAAATCTCAGGTCCTCTCTCATATAAGCCAGGAACATTGGAATCAAATGGCTGACGGTCAAAACAATGATCACTGAAAGCAAAATCCATATCCACCTGTTCATATAGCGCTGATGGGAAAGCACCATTGAATATTTTTTATTATTCAAATAGCGGATGAAGATTACAAAGGACCATAAAGAATAGAAAAGCAAAAGGAAAGGGCGGCTCAGGTATATCAACGGTGCGGGAATTATTTCATATAAAAAAGAAACGCTGAAAGACTTCAAAAAGATCACATTCTCAATGAGACTTGAAGCTATATGTTCCTTATAGGTCCAGGATGAGAGATAAAAGGGAATTGTATTTATAAAGAAAATCCCGGCCGGGATGAAATGCAGAATATCAATCCTTTTTAAGCGTGCTTTATCTGTAAGCAAACTCCTGATATAGAAAAATAGCATGGGACCTGTCAGGTAAAACAAAAAAGTGAAATTCATAAAAAAAATAGCAACCAATAATACCGATTGAGAGGACAGTATGACATATTGGTTAAAACTGTATAAACTGACAAGAAAGAAGAAAACGGCAAGATAAACTGAAGAAGCAAATCTCCTGGCATTAAAATACAGAATTATAGTGGATAGTATTAATCCTGATATAGATAGAAAAGGCAGCATCTCATGATAGTTGGCGAGGCTAAAGTAAGGATTTTTTCAGATTTGTCGTCATTCATTTCAGCCGGGACGCACTAAATAGGCCATGCACTTATGTCAAAAAATAACTCCTGATCATTACGTCCAAATATTTCGTATATTGATGCCATAATCTCATCTCCATGAGAATAACAATCACTACAAAACTCGCTAACAATATCTTCCATGGATATGCGGGAGGGAACAGCGACCTGGTTTGAAAAATGGGGAGTACTTAAAATGGAGATTATCATGAACATCTATTAGATAATTGAGGTGATTTTGGTACTAATGAAAAAATATGCAGTCGAGCTTGCAATAAACCCCTAAAAAAAGGGTATATTGCAAGTCATTTTACAAGTAGTAATTAAATGGAGAATTCTTATAGACATACAGTAGATTATATAGATGATCTTAAGTCAAATGGAAAATATTCATTTAGAAGTGAAGATTTAGGTAATGTTCTAAGTAAGAGTACCAGGAACATTAAAAAAGATTTGGACAGACTTAAAAACAAAGGTGAAATCTATAATGTGAGAAGGGGGTTTTATATAATCATACCGGATCAGTATAGGAACATGGGCCTTCTTCCTGTGGAGTTATTTGCCGATGATCTTATGAAGTTTATTGGTAAAAAATACTATGTGGGATTATACAGTGCAGCCATGCTCCATGGTGCTGCACACCAGCAGCCTCAGGAGTTCTATGTTGTAAATGAAAGCCCAAATATTAGAAATGTTAAGAAAGACAACCTCATCATTAATTTTTCTGAAAAGAAAAACTTCCCGGAGTCCGGTATTGAGGATAAAAAGACGGATACAGGGTTCCTCAAAGTATCTGGGAAAGAGCTCACATTTCTAGACTTGATCTACTATGAGAAATTATTAGGGGGTTTGAACAGGATCATCTCAATATTAATCGAGTTATCCGAGGAAATGAAAGTTGGGTTATTCCGAAAGGCTATCAAAAACAAATTCCCTAACTCTGTTTACCAGCGTGCAGGGTATATTCTGGAGAATGCAATCTATGCAAACGAATTTGCTGAAATTGTAAAAGAACATCTTACCAACAAGAAGTTCCGGAACGTCTTATTGAATCCTATTGGTAAGAAATACGGACCCGTTGACCAGAAGTGGAAAGTACAGGTTAATATTCAATTGGAGAGCGATTTATGATTCCAAGGGCATTTATTACCGAGTGGCAGAAAAATGCCCCATGGCGGAGTAATGCTCAGGTGGAGCAAGATCTTATAATAGAAAGGACCCTTGTTGAGATGTTCTCAGATAAAATGATCCGAGAGAATCTTGCTTTTCGTGGAGGTACAGCGTTACACAAAATATTCTTCAAGCCTCAAGTAAGATATTCTGAGGATATCGATCTAGTTCAAATAAAACCCGGACCTATAAAGCCAGTCTTACATAGAATACGTGAAAGACTTTCCTTTATTGGTAAAACACGAACAGTGAAACAAAATGCAAATAATACGACAGTCATATATCGGTTCCAGACACAAATAGAACCGATCGTTCAAAGCAGGTTAAAACTAGAGATAAATTGCAGGGAACATTTAAATGTATTAGGCTGGTACTCGATCAATCATAGCCTGAACAGTTCATACTTTCAAGGTGAGTCGGAAATAGTTTCATATAAACTCGAAGAACTTTTAGGGACAAAACTGAGGGCATTATATCAAAGAAAAAAGGGAAGGGATCTATTTGATCTATTCTATGCTCTTAGTAATTCACCTCTGAATACCGGAGAAATAATAAGATGTTATCGGGAATACATGACTTTTACGAATGAAAGACCTGCAACTGCAAGAGAATTTACATTAAACATGGATGCAAAAATGAAGGATGAGCTTTTTCTGGGCGATATTACTTCCTTAATAAGACCAGAGGTAAAGTTTGATATGAATGTGGCCTATGAATTGGTAAAACAAGAATTAATTGACAAAATCTAACCATTAACCAACCCAATAATCCAGGTTGCAGGGTGCAGGTTTCAGGATGATATCAAGCGCTTGCATGGTGAAGGCATGGGGACATCCTTGAACAATGCCGTTGCAGATGAATTTGAAAGCCATCCCAGAATCTCTATCGAAAATGGCAGATTCATCAATGCAGATGTGTAGCCTCCAGGATGTTCTGCGTACAGGTGATAACTTGCAGAACTATTTTACGGAGGTAACGGTGAACTATAAACAGGTCATCGAACACAACAAGCGCATAGGCATCTCCAGCTCAGGGGATGCCTATGATGTGCTCAGGAAACTATGGAGTGACCGTATTGATCATGTTGAGGAATTCGTTATCCTGCTCTTGGATCGTGCCAACTGCCTTCTGGGATGGAGCCATATCTCTACAGGCGGCATCTCCGGTTGTGTGGCAGATCTCCGGGTTATCTTTCAGACATCTCTTAAAGCTAATGCCACATCGATCATTGCTGCTCACAATCACCCTTCTGGGAACCTTAAACCTTCTGAAAGCGATCTTGTACTGACTCGCAAGATCAAAGAATCTGATGATTTGATGGATATCAAATTACTTGACCATTTGATTATATCAAACGAATCATATTACTCGTTTTCTGATGAAGGAATTATCTAACGCTATGAAAGAGAGCTATCTGTGCTCTCTTTTATTTTTTTACCTCACAAAACCTCACATCTTACTAAAAAGTAAATAAGTATAAAAACGATCTTTATCCTTCAAATAAACTGTCAGTAAAGTGTTCTAAAGGTTCTTACATCATTTCTATACTAATTAACTGAACCTCGGCAAAAAATATTCTTTTATTAACAACTATGTTAGGATTATCGCAGAAAGAAAGCACCAGGTTTTCACAAACTGGGTAAAACACTTACTCGGTGGCAATTCCATAAAAAAACCACAGAAGTATCTTTAACATTTAATTTTTTCTCATACATTTGATGAAAAGCAATCAACGCCCGTTATAACCAAAATCAAAACACGATGAAAATAAAGAATTATGTTCTTACAACTTTGAGCATACTGGTATTATCTTCCTGTTCAACTACAAACTATTACCAGGTTTACAAAGCAAAGTCAGTAGAAAATTATCCGATTCAGGATGACCACATTGTTTTTGAAAACGATCATTGTCGGGTTTTTTATGATTTCTGGGGAGAGAATGGTGATTTTAGCTTCAGGGTTTACAATAAGACCGATGAGGATTTGTATATTGAGATGGGAAAGAGTTTTTGCGTGAATAATGGAATAGCCTATGATTATTACAAAGAAAGGGTTGTAACTTATTCACGTAGCTCGGGAGTATCATCGGCTGCATCCGCTTCCGGGGCCAAATCAGTAAGCGGCATTAATTATTATGACCTTCTCCAGACCAACATCATTTCGCTATCCGCTTCAACCGCTATCCTGACAAACGCAGGTTATTCAGTTTCTTATGGAGAAGAAAAGGTAATCTGCATTCCAAGTGGCACATCCAAGGTGATCACTGAATACAACATTAACACAACCCTTATTCGCAGTTGTGATCTTTTGCGATTTCCCAGGAAGAACTTTGAATCTCTGACATATTCACCGGAAAACAGCCCAATAATTTTCTCAAACAGGATTGTTTATAAGATCGGTAGCATGGATGAGAGCTTTGATTTTGAAAATGAATTCTATGTATCAGAGATTACTAATTACCCGGAAACCCAAGTGATTATGAGAAGGTACAAAGAATATTGTGGTCAAAAATCAATATATACAGCAATGTTTTATGTAAATCCATCACCTGACAAGTTTTTTATCAAATACACTAAAAGCAATGATACTTTAAAATACTAATTATTAGTTACATTTAAAATAGCGGTCAGGCTAAAACGACAGCCACGAACCTCAACGGGGAAGCTGAAAACCGAGAAGAGTAAGCAAAAAATAAAACAAGAGTAAAAATGGCAACAATTAAAGAAGTAACATCGTTCCCAGATTTCAAAGTTCAAATTGTAACATCTATCCCAGACCTTTATGTTTATGTTACGAAGAACAAATCAGAAGCTAAAGGAAGTGACAGTATTTGGTTTTTTGACAATTCGTTTCCTGACAAGAAAATCCAGTTTGTAAAGAGTTTCCCAGACTTGAAAATTCAATATGTAAACTCAAAGAGTGCTGCGGGTTGGAAAAACAAATCTCACAAACTTCAAAACAGAATTGGATGAGTGAAATCAAGATTGAAAATATATTAAAACTAATAGAAAGTGATTTAAGTTACTACAAATTGCATCTTGCTTGTTGGAACGGACACGAACAACCTTTAAACGTATATTTAGAAAGTTGGGACAAGTGGGTTAATTGGAATGAATGGCGTGGTAACAAAAACGACTTTAACCGAGAATATATTTTCAGCTTAATTCGATTTTATCACGAACCAAATAAATGGTTGTTTGGTGGTATTTTCAGAGTAGTGAAAAGACTTGAAGATTGAGCAAATACAGAAGTAGGCTACGAGCTGGAACTTGTTGAATTACATAAAGAACTTATTGGGCGTCTTGTCATTGACTTTTATCGCCATCAAGGTTTACGCGGACGAGCATACAGACTTGAAGGCTATTACAAGGACTTTATTGTATCAGAAATTCTTAAAAAACCTTTTGACGGAATTAACTTCCCAGACTACGAAAACATAAACATTGACTTTCCTGAGTTAGAAATGGTTTTCAAGTATCAAAAGAACGATTGGAAAGGTGCGTTAGAAAAAGTCAAAGGTGTTTATGTAATAGCTGACAAATCAAACGGCAAAAAATATGTTGGTTCTGCATATGGTGACTTTGGTATTTGGTCAAGATGGGCTGTTTATGTAGGTACTGGACACGGCTTTAATGACGAATTGACAAAAATAATTTCAGAGAACGGAATAGACTACGCAAGACAAAATTTTAGATTCAGTTTATTAGAATATCGTTCTATGAGAATTGATGACAACGTGATAATAAACAGAGAATCATATTGGAAAGAAGTTTTATTGACAAGGGGCCCATTCGGTTACAACAAAAACTAAATGACAGCAGACTTGAAACATAACTAAAGACAAGAAGCCCGGTAAATGGATGCCTTTTTTGACAAGTTGTAAATATAGTTAAGCTTGTTGAAATTTGCAAGTGTTGAACCGGAACGGAAACAAGCTCTGCTGAAGAGGAAGCTGTTAGGGAAAGGTTTTGAATCAGATTGGTTATTTTTCAATTTATATACTCATTTTAGGTAAGTTCATATGTATAATCATCTGATAAATACTTACTTAGCAAATCAGCATTTTTTTTACCAAAATCCTTCTCTTTAAGAATTTTACCAGAATGATTTTCTTTCAAGTCCTTACTATTTTCTATCAGCTGAAAAATTCTTCCTTTACTACTTTCGAAATCATCCATAGTAGGAACAATGAGTTTGTACCAATCTATGCCATGTGAATAATTTCTAATGTTAGAAGTTTCAATGCCTTCAATTAAAGGCTTACGGTAATCTTTACGAAAATCACGAAGCAAGTTAATATCGACACTGAATCCTCGATAAATCGATATCCCAGCAAATTTTGACCTTCCCCCTTCATTTGCATATATCGTCACACCCATGGATGGCGAATACTTATAAACAAAATCGGGATATTGATCTCTTATAGATCTCTCAATATGGGTGATTAACTCCTTGACGGATTTGAACTTAAGTTCGGAATACTTCATGTTATTTAAATATTCCTCCAGATTATTCAATACAACCCGCTGAAATGGTTTTGATTGTTTTGCTTCAACATCATCATCGACGGATGTAATTGAAGTGAAAGCAATTGAGCTTTGAATTATATCTGGTAGATCTTCACCCAATTTATCTCTCAGGATATTTAACAATTCAATAATTGATAATGCTTTAACCTTCAGATAAGTGTCCTTTTGACAAAAGTTCCAGAGAAATTGTTCCCACTCTTCATCGATAAAATGATGATCCATTTCTGGAGAAATGATTTCTTCAACACCATTTTGTCTTGCAAATACTTTATTCCATTTGGTAAAATCAGGTTCTTTACTAATAAGTCTATAAACTGTAGGAAATGAAATCTGTATACCAATGAGGGTGAAAAGGCAAAAGTCTTCCATACTGCTTGCTGAATGATCTTTATCAAGGTCACGGATTCGTTTAAGAAGAGAATATGAATTGATATATCTTTTTATACTCCTGGGGGTATATCCAACGGCAAGTTGTACAATTTTTACGAGATCATCCTCAAAAGAATTATCAATCTTAAGATTAATGCTTTCAAATTTCGCTTTTAGTAATTTATCAATCTGATATGCACTAACTGGCATTGAGAAAGGCAGCTGAATAATCTTATCAAAGAAAGACCGAAATTCCCTTTCATTTTTATCTGTTTTAGGACCAAATTTCTTTTCAAGCCCCTTTATAACGACATCATAATCAATAGCCAGGATAAAAACACAATAATTCAAATCAAAAATATTTTTCAATGCTTCAAGAATCTCAACGGCCACCGGCGGATCTATCCTATCAAGGTCGTCAACAAAGAATACGATCTTATCTATTGGGTTTTCCGGATCTTTTATAATAAGATCTATTATATCTCTGATCTTTTCTTTTACTTCAGCAATTTCTGAAGTTAGCCTTTCTTTGCTTATATCTGGTGCATCAACACCAGCAAATTTATTTGCAGCAATATTTATGGCAAATTTACCAATCATCGCTAATCCTTTATATACCTGGTCTTTAACCTCATTAAAACGTTGCTCATTTTTCCAGTGCCCTTCTTCCTTACAAGTTTTTATCAGGTTTTCAAGTAACCCTTTAAGTACAGAAGGAGTTGTTTCTGCCGGAGTTCTGAATAAAGAATATTCCCATGTATTTACCCAGGCCGAGGCAACATTTTTCTTGCCTAACAATTCTTTGATCATAAACATAATACTGGTTTTTCCAGTCCCCCACTCACCTTGTATTCCAATAGTTAATGGAGTCGAACTGGTACATATAAAATCAGCCAATGCCTGAGCATAGTTTTCAATACCCAGCAAATTATCTTTCAGGTAATTTATGGGAATATCGTTGATAGAGGATGTATAGTTATGACCTCCGTATTTAGATGTGCTGGAATTGTCAGTATTTTCCATGGTTAAGATGTTTCAATTTTACACAATTGAGCTATAAATATAAAATAATTTCTCATACGAAGCAATACTTGCAGACTGAAAAAATGCTGATGGTCTATAACTTACGTTAATTAATACTCCTTTCTATCAGAAGAACCTACTAATACATACAAATACCCAATAATAATGCATAGCTGATATTTAATGAATTTCAGGCATTCTTCTTTTACCCAACCCGATTTTTTTCATACCTTTAGTTAGTTAATTGACCATCCAATATGAATCTAAAAAAATCAGAACTGATATTAGTAAGTATGAAAATTGCCTACCGTTTGTTTTCTCCGGTAATAATCATTTTCATTATTTCTACAAGTATTATATTACACCATGCTTGCGGTAAGAAAGATTGGGATAATCCATACGACAGCAACAATAATCTTTCCGATTGGGGACCCTATGACTTATATGTAATGGAAACAGGTGTAAACAAAATTCTTCTTACCTGGCATTGTGATGTGACACAGATAGATGGATTCAAAATAGACAAAAAAGAAGGAGACAGTGCATGGAATGAAGGATACGCGGAAACAGGAAAAAATTTTATGAGTTTCATCGACAGTGGCAACTTCATTCCTGGAAACATATATCATTACCGGGTAGCCGCGTTCTATGGGGGTGGCCTTTCGGACTATGCAGAGAATAACGTAATTATATTTATTTGCGGAGTTTCATTTACAGATCACAGGAATGGATTAAGTTATAAAACAACCCTGATTGGTGAACAATGCTGGATGGCTGAAAATTTAAATTCTGTTGCAGGAAACTCCTGGTGCTATGAAAATAATGCAATCTATTGTGATTCTCTTGGCCGGCTTTATGACTGGCAAACACTGATGAGTGGTACTAGCAGCAGCAATAGTGTTCCCAGCGGGGTACAAGGTATTTGCCCTCCAGGATGGCATGTTCCCAGTCATGCTGAATGGAAAATTCTGGAAGGATATGTAGACAGCCATTATAGCCTCGGTGATCCCGAATGGGACCAAACCGGTTTCCGTGGTTTTGATGCAGGGAAAAAACTTAAAGCTGAATCGGGTTGGAATTACTTGGGAAACGGAACAAATGAATACGGTTTTTCAGCTTTACCCGGTGGCTATCGCAATGACAATGGATACTACGGAGGTTATATTGGATTTAATGGTTTATTCTGGTCATCAACAGAAAGCAATAGTGCAGAAGCCTGGTATCGGGATTTTCAGAATGACCGGGATGAGATCAGGAGTAACTATTTAGGTAAAGGTTATGGCCTTTCTGCCCGTTGCCTTAAAGATTAAAAAAAATGATAATGGAATCAATAAAACATTTATTGATAAATTCCCCTGTCCACTCCCAAAGCATGTTGAGCTGGAGAATAATTGGATTTCTTCGAGAAAATTATAAATATTGATTCCAAGTTTAGGAAACTCTTCATGATAATTCAGCAACAGATCCTGGAAAATCTTTGCCAGGTTGGTCTTTTCATCATACAGGATATCCACCCAGCGTTGCATACATTCCAGCCATATTTCCGGATCATATACTCTAAGAAACGATTCAAAGCCTTGATCATTTTCATAGATATATAACCCTCGTGCATTCCAAAAACTTACAAATGAACCCTTAATCCATTGTCGTTCGAGAATAACTTGCCCCCATTTCCATTTGCGGTAACTTCTCGTAATCAACAAACATGCATTTTCTTATTCAGTCCAGTGATGATATTCTCTGGGACGTTTTGGTTTAAATGCCAATGAATTATCCTTAACATACTTAAAAATAAGGATGCCATTCTCTATCCACAAGTAGATCTCATTTTCAAAAAAGTCCGGGTAAATGACTTTTCTCAGGTATAGCTAATGTTGGTCGGTTTCCCATAAATATTGTCGTCCGTCGTAACCACTATCCGGAAAATAATAGTTACCTACAACACAATACAATAACCCTGGCTTATGTGGATTTTATCAATTGGAGATCGGTTATAAATATAGAAAACCGGCCTTTTAACACCATCCAAAATAATTTTGTCTTTAAATCCATAGTACTAATCACAATCCATACATCCTTTTTTCTATCCGGGTAATTATAAAAATACACTTTCAAAACATACGTTTTTCCGTTTTTAGTATCTTTTAGAAAAAAAATAGCGAAAATCAACGAGTATCTCCACATCATATTAACACACCATCTATACAAATATTCATCTTTTAGATACGAATAATAGCAAAGCGCATACGATGGATAAGTAAATCCATAAGTAATTTTTTCCTTTCTCCAGACCTGTTTTTTTTGTAATTTGCAAGATGTTGTTTATCTTAAAAACCTTGGAAATGCAACAACCCCAAATCAGGAAGTCATGAAATCAACATACCGTATTTCAATTCAGGTCGCTATTGCGCTTTTCATTCTGTTTTCTTTGGCCATAATCTATTCCTGCCAAAAACGGGAGTGGGAAAATCCTTACGATGAAAATGCTTCACCCTCAGATTGGGCACCGTACGATTTGCAGATAATTGACATAAGCCTTTCTGAAAAAATGCTGACATGGAATTGTAATGAAACTCATATAGATGGTTTTATCTTTGATCGCAAAGTCGGAAATGACCTATGGCAGTTGAAATATAAAATAATACCCGTCGGAACCTTTGAAACAACCGACAACGATATAATTCCGGATCCCGATATAACTTACCAATACCGAATTTATGCTTTTGCCGGTATGAAGCATTCTGATGCCGCAGAAATATCAAAAACTTTCAGTATATCACCTATTACGAACTTGCATGTAGAATTGATTTCTTTAACTGAAATACATCTGACATGGCAGGATGGTACTACCGGTGAAGACGGCTTTAAAATAGACCGTAAAGTAGGAAACTTAGCCTGGGAGACAGCCTATGCAACGATAAATGAAAATGTGACAGGCTTTACAGATAATAATTTCCCCTTGAATAACACGATCTATTACAAAGTTTACGCTTATGTTGATACAGCTCATTCGGGGTTTTCACAATCCGAAATAAATACCCAAATACCGGCTCCGGACAATTTAAATTTAACTCAGGTCAATTGGCAAGAAATATCGCTTACCTGGTCAGATCACAGCCAGGGTGAAGACGGTTTTAAAATCGACCGCAAATTAGGCAATTCAAGCTGGGAGGCGGCATATGGGACAGTAAATGAAAATGTTACACTCTTTACGGATAGTGGTGACTTTAATAATGGAGACAATGTATATTACCGGATTTATGCTTTCTTTGATATTTATAATTCAACATTCACTGAAAATAATATCCAAATATTTATTTGCGGGCATAACTATACCGACCTAAGGGATAACAAATTATATTCAACAACCCTTATAGGTACTCAATGCTGGATGGCCGAAAACCTGAATTACCAGACAAGCAACTCCTGGTGCTATGATAACAATGCATCCAACTGCGATACATATGGCAGATTATACAACTGGGGTGCATTAATGAATGGATCATCTAGCAGCAATGCAGTTCCCAGCGGAGTAAAGGGTATTTGTCCTGAGGATTGGCATATTCCCAGTGATGAGGAATGGAAAATACTTGAGGGATCTGTAGATAGCCAGTATTATGTTGGTGATCCTGTATGGAATAATGATGGATGCCGTGGTTCAGATGCAGGCAAAAAATTAAAATCCTCAACTGGATGGAACAGTGGCGGAAACGGTACAAATGACTATGGCTTTTCCGCATTGCCGGGCGGTTACCGCGGGAGCAATTGGAATTTTTACAGTATAGGAGCCGAGGACTACTTTTGGTCTTCTGCGGGAAGCGACGCTTTTAACGCATGGGGCCGGGGGTTAACCTTCGACAACAACGGTGTGTATCGCAACGACTACAATAAGGTCGCCGGACTTTCTGTTCGTTGTCTCCGGGATTAGGACTATTTGATTATTTTTTTAATTTCATCCTCTGAAGCGACAGCGAGGAGAAAACCAGGGGTTAAAAGTTTATAAAGTTCTTAAAGTTGAAAGTTTGTAAATATGAAATCATCACACGGTATTTCTGTTAAGCTAATTATTGCGCTTTTTATTCTGTTTTCTTCGGTCTTGATTAATTCCTGCCAAAAACGGGAGTATGATAATCCTTATGATGAGCATGTTCTGGCTTCTGCCTGGGCACCTTATGACCTGCAAATATCCGATATTAGCATTACCGAAAAAAAGCTGGAGTGGAAGTGCGATGCATCTAATGTTGAAAATTTCATTATCGACCGTAAGGCTGGAAACTCAGAATGGCAGTTAAACTATAGGATCATTCCTGCAGGTACCTTTGAAACAACAGACAATGATATCATTCCCAGTTCCGATATCACTTATCAATATCGTATCTATGCCACAGCAGGCACAAGACATTCTGCGCCTGCAGAAATATCCATTAATTTTGCATGCCCAAGCCCATTTAAAGACCCAAGAAATGGTAAATCATACAAAGCAGTACAAATAGGCACCCAATGCTGGATGGCCGGGAACCTGAATTATCAAACCGGCAACTCGTGGTGCTATGATAATAATTCCTCCTACTGCGATATTTACGGACGGCTATACGACTGGGCCACATTAATGAACGGAGCTTCCAGCAGCAATGCTGTTCCAAGCGGTGTACAGGGCATTTGTCCGGACGGATGGCATGTACCCAGTGATGCAGAATGGACAATACTGGTAGATTATCTTAGTGGCGATGGCATAGCCGGAGGAGCAATGAAGGAAGCCGGATATACACATTGGAATAGACCCAACACCGGAGCAACAAATTCAAGTGGCTTTTCCACATTGCCTGGCGGTTACCGCAGTATTTATGGTAGTTTCTACTATATGGGTAGCAGCGCCTACTTTGGGTCCTCTTCGGAGTACGATGCGAGCTACGCATGGGGCCGGATATTGTACTACGACTTCGATGATGTCAGCCGCAGCTACTACTATAAGGACTACGGTAGGTCTGTTCGTTGTCTCCGGGATTTTTAGACTATTTAAAACTTTGACAATTTGATTTATTTGAACAATACCCCACGAAGCGGGGTCAAAATTTTTAGAATTTGGTACTCTATAATGAATTACCGGTTTACAAGGAAAGCATTAATTTGCTGACAGATTAAAGATTAAAAAATAGATCTAAAAACTAAAAAAATAATATCTAAAGCAGAAACCTTAAATCAAAGCACCCAACCATATAACCATATAACCATATAACCATGCATAAACCCATCATAATCTTCTTATTCCTACTCTCAAGCAAAATAATCTTCGCCGACGAATTCGAGATCATCAAATTCTACGCATCCCATGGCGATCTGGCCGCTACCCGTAATCCCCAAAAGGACATTGACGGCAAAACCTGCGCTCTCATCAAGGTATTAACAGACATTCAGGGAATGGATTTTGATGCCAACGGTGGCATTGCAGCCGATGTGGTTCAAAAATCACCAGGAGAATACTGGCTGTATGTCTCACCGGGAGAAAAGGCCATCAAGCTCATGCATAGGGATTTCAAGCCGGAATGGTTCCAGATACCGGGAAGCGTGGAATCCGGCAGGGTATATATCCTGGAGGTAAAACGTAAAGGAGGTGCTGTTGCAGCCATTGATGAGAACCTTATCACACTTACCTTCCGGCTGAATGAGCCCGGAGTATTTATTTCCAGAAACAATGCTGCACCGGTGCAGGTTGAGGGAAAGAGCGTGGCAGACTTCCAGCTACCCCCCGGAGAATATACCTTCCGGTTTACCAAAGATGGTTTTGAGGATATTACCAAGTCCATATCGGTAGAAAAAGACCAGATTGTGGATATCAACCTACAACAAGGAGCAGCCACCACCAGGCTGAACCTTCCGGGAATCCTGAGCATATATTCTGCCCCGGACCAGGCAGAGGTATTCCTGAACGGACAGAAGGTCGGGTTCACCCCATTTACCGACCAGCTCATTGCCGGGGAATACCAGCTTATGCTGATGAAAGAACTGTATTATTCCTATTCCGGCACTTTTACCCTCCAGGAAGGTGAAACCAAGGAACTGCCTCTGATAAACCTCAAACCCAGGTTCGGATATATTGAAGTGATATCCACGCCTTCCGGAGCAGATGTTTATCTCGATAATAAACTTATCGGCCAAACCCCTGTTGCCCGCAGGGAAATCGAAAGCGGGGAGCATACCCTGCGAACGGAATTTAATTTGTATCACGACAAAACGGAGACATTCACAATAGAAGATGGAGACGACAGATCCTTCAACCTGGAACTGGTCCCAGCCTTCGGACAATTGAACATCACCTCGGAACCGGAAGGAGCCGCCGTGTATATCGATGAACAGATGGTAGGCAGCACCCCTTTTCTGAAAGATCAATGGCCATCCGGAATATACAAACTACGGCTCACCAGGGAACTGTGGACAGATGAAACCGAAACGATTGAGGTGAAAGACGGTCAGCAAACTGAGCGATTGATCGTGCTTACCAAAAACTTCGGTACGGTGAAGGTGAATGCCCAGGGAGCAACGATTTTACAGGATGAAAGGCAGATAGCAAAGGACAGTTACCAGGCAAACCTGAAGCCCGGGAGCTACAACTTTAAAGCTGTTAAGGACAAACACCGGGATGCTGAAAAAAAAATCTACATCACCATTGGCAGCAATGAAGAGATCACCCTGGAGCCGGAGCCGATCATGGGCAGCGTGAGTGTTTTCTCCGAGCCCATGGAAACCAAAGGAGCGAATATTTTTATCAACGGCAACAAACGCAAAGAAAATACACCGGCAGTGATCCCGCTGATCATCGGCAATTATGACATCAAGATTGAAAAACAAGGCTTCCTGGAAGCCAGTAAAAATGTGACGGTCAAGGAAGGTGAAAACCAGAAGCTCACCTTCCAGATGCAGACCTATCAGGGCAGCCTGCAACAGGAATACCGTAAACACAAAATCCGTAAATGGGCATGGCTGGGAGCCGCTGCAGCCAGTGCCGGAGCGGGAACGTACTTTTATCTTTCTGCAAACCAGAAATACGATGAATACAAGACAGCCACCGGTGATGCAACCAAACTGCACAACCAGGTGGAGACCTTTGACATTATCTATCCTGTGCTGTATGGCATTAGTGCAGCCTGTCTGGTGCCAGCCATCATTTATGCATCAAAGCAGGGAAAGGTGAAGCGGAAAATGAATGTTGCGGTCATGCCGCTGCAAGATGGAGCGGTTTTTAGCATTGCTTACACTTTCTAATCTTCAACAATCACTATTCGTTGATCGTTAATCAAAGGGATTGACGAACAACGATCAACCCTTCCTTCCGTCAGGGCTGGCTCTGTGTTGATTTTTGAAGTTGGCGTTCATCACAAATATTCAAAGATCAATGACAGATATTTACCAAACCATCATAAATGTTATTTCCCTTTGAAATATCCTTAAAATTTACAATATTTGAAGGGTATTTCACCCAAATCAACAAACCAAGTGAGCACGAAGAAGATTATCGTTATTTTCCTGGCTTTCTTTCCCTTTTGGGGTTTTGCCGATGAATTTGAAGTAAAAGATTTTAAAAAGGACGCTTCCGACCTTTCTACACAGCGCAATCCCAGGAAAGACATTGATGGAGAATACTGTGCATTGATAAAGGTCAGTACAGACATACAAGGAGCTAGTTTTATATCAAGCCAGGGAAATTGCGGTAATACAACGTACAGCAATGGAGAATACCGTGTTTACGTCTCACCCGGTGAGAGGCGGTTGGAAATCTTTGCGGATGGTTTTGCAAAGAAGTATTACAATTTCCCGTTACCCATTGAGGCTTCTTCGGTTTACCAAATGGTTCTGGTGCGAAACGTTACGGGAATGGGAGCCGTTGCTCAATTAGGTATGGTGCTCATTAAAAGTAACCCCACCGGTGCTGATGTATTCATTAATAACAACGCTACCGGCAAGACCACCCCTTTTCAGCAGCCTTTTGAAGCCGGCATTTACCGTTACACTCTAAAGAAAGACATGTACCATGAATTGACAGGAGAATTCACCATCCTCCCTGATCAAACAACAACCATAGAAAAAGCATTAGCTCCCGATTTTGGAAGCCTATACGTTGAAACAACTCCTGAAAGTGGAGCTATCATAACCATTGATGGCCGGGAGGAAGATCAGACTACTCCTGCAACCATTGAGCCCTTGTCACCTGGCAACCACACACTATCTGTAAGGATGGATATGTATGAAACAGTCCAGCAGGAGTTCTCTATTACTAAAGGAGAAATAACCCGCATACCCATAACTATGAACCCAACTTTTGCATTGATTAGCATCAATACTGATTCTGAAGCAGAGATCTTCATCAATAACGAAAGTCTTGGAAAAGGCAGCTTTTTAGTAAGGCTTATTGAAGGAACACACATTATTGAAGTTAAAAAAGATAAGCACTATTCAGAAAAACAAACCCTTAATATACTGGCAGGGGAAGCCAAACAACTAACTATTGATCTAAAACCCATCACTGGCACCCTGATAGTTAGGACAAAACCGCCGGAAGCCCTGGTAACTATTGATGGGGTAGATAAAGGAAAATCCCCACTGGTAATCAATAACATAATCATAGGATCACACTACATTAAACTTCAATTGGCTGGATACCAAGAGGAAGAAAGTATTGTAGAAGTATTAGAAAACCAGACAACAGAGATAGATGAAACACTTAAAGAGTCCAAAGGTAGTTCCATTATGAGTCCTGCTTACTCAAATGTAAACTTCAAAGATTGCAATGGCATTGGGACTGATCGACGGGATGGACAACAATATAAGGTAGTTAAGATTGGGAATCAATGCTGGATGGCAGAAAACCTCAAATTTAAAATGTACAACAGTTGGTGTTATGAGAATAAAAAAATAAATTGTGAGAAGTATGGTAGATTATATGATTGGGCTGCAGCAATGAGGGCTTGTCCAGAGGGTTGGCATTTGCCATCTGATAAAGATTGGTCAATTCTGATTGAATTTATGGGTAATATTCCTGTAAAAAAATTAACATCCACAAGTGACTGGAATAGTGGAGGAAACGGTACAGACGATTATGGATTTTCAGTGCTCCCTGGCGGTTACCGCAGCAATAATGATGCTTTCAACAATCTGAATTACATCGCCTATTTTTGGTCCTCTACGGAGCTAGGTACCTACGACGCATGGTACCGGGAGTTGATCTATGACAGCAATGATGTGCACCGGTATCTCACCAATAAGGCAAACGGGTTTTCTGTTCGCTGTCTCAGGGATTAGAACTAATGGACAATTTGACTGTTTGAAACATGAGTGAAGCAAAGAATGAGATTTGGGGCGTAGCCCCAACAACTTTTTTAAGTTCGTGGATTGTTCAGAAGTTGTATAACTCAGAAAGACTTAAACTGATTACATATAAAGCATAAATATCATGACAGCAATAGTGCGAATAACGTGTATTTCATATTTCTTTCTTGCGGTTTCCTTATCCTATGGGCAGACCATGGATGAGATCATGAATTCCAGAGATTACCTGTGGGGCAAGGGAGTATCCCAATCTTACGAAAAAGCCGGTAAACAGGCCATAGATAACCTGTTTTCCAAGATATCCGTGGAGGTAACAAGCAGTTTTACAAACTATGTGAGAGAGGAAAACGACAGCATCTATGAATTAACGGAATCTGTATTAAAAACATATTCCACAGGCCATCTGGAAGGCCTTGAGTCTCTGGAGACAATAAATGAAAGATCTGGGGAAACAACAGTTTTACGATATATAAAAAAAACAGACCTTACTAAGATCTTTGTAAACCGCAAGCAGAAGATCCTGAGCTTCGTCGATTGTGGTTACAAGGCCGATACAAACCTGAAAATAGGCGATGCCCTTCGTTATTATTACTGGGCACTGGTACTTCTGCGCACCCACCCGGAGTTCAACAGTATGACATATGCATTCGAAGGTGAACCGGAAATGCTTTTATCTACACTCTTATACGAACGATTAAACAGCTTGCTGGGCAACATTGATATTTCTATCCACAACACTTTGAAAGAACCGGAAAAGGACATGATAACCTATACAGTATTCCTGAAATACAAAGGTAAGCCTATTGGAAACCTGGATTATTGGTATTATTCCGGGAGTAATTATACAGGTCCCATCGGTGCAAAGGATGGTTTCGGCGCAATTGAATTGTCTGGAAACTATGCTGACAATGCAGATCGCATCCGTTTCCTGGTAGAATATAAATATGAGAATGAATGCAAATACGACACTGAGCTAAGAAATGTCATGCAAAACACTCCTCCCCCACCCGATTTTAAAAAGTCAGCACATTGGATCTCTTTACCGGAAAAGGATGACATACCCAGGATGCAGGCCAAAAAAATGAACATGAAATACCATGCTCCTCAGGAAAAGAAAATACAAACAAGGGATTATAAGAAGATCATCGAGAATATTCATGATGCCATTGAAAAAAAGGATACACAATCCATCCGGGAGCATTTCACAGAAGATGGATATGATATGTATAATAAACTGATAACCAATGGAAATGTAAAGGTTTTACCATTACAGGATACAATAACGGTCGTAGAGGTGAACAACGAGATCATTGTCCGTTCCCTTCCCATGATGTTTTCTTATCACAACAACACGAAGAAATTCCTGGAAGATGTAGTTTTCACTTTTAACCAGGAGCAAAAGATCGATGCAGTTTCTTTCGCATTGGGAAAAAAGGCCATTAGTGACATCATGAACAAACCCGAACCCTGGGGAACCCTGGAGGAACGCTATTTGCTCATTCAGTTCATGGAGTATTACAAGACAGCCTATGCATTAAAGCGCCTGGATTATATCGAATCCATCTTCGCAGACAATGCACTGATCATAGTAGGGCATGTCTTCAAAAATGATAACACCCCATTGGATGCAATGTACATGAAGCTGGGCAATGAAAAGGTAAAGTACATCTACCATACCAAAGAATCATACATAAAGGCTTTAAGGAACGTCTTCAACAGCAATGAGTTTGTCAACATCCAGTTTGAAGATAATGAAGTAAGCCGCACCAACCGGCTGGAAGATAAGTTGTACGGCATACAGATCGCACAGAATTACTATTCATCCACCTATGCAGATAAAGGATACCTGTTCCTGCTAATCGACCTGAACGACAGCATGAACCCAAAGATCTACGTCCGATCCTGGCAACCGGAGAAGAACCCGGATGGAAGCGTTATCGGTTTGACTGATTTTCATTTTTAGTTTATCAACTTGCGAATTTTGAAAAATAATTGAGAAGGATTCAGTTGAAAATGTTTCAACCATGTTTCAACCAACAATCAAATAGATAGGCTTCACAAATAAAAAAAGGCTCTGAAATATTTATTTTCAAAGCCTTTTCAAGTGTCGGGGTAGTCACGCTTTTAGCGTGACGACCTTCCCGCCTCAGGCGGGACGAGCTAACCGGACTGATGGTTGGTAACAACAAAAAACCTCGCACTTTTGTGCAAGGTTTTTTCATTTGGTCGGGGTAGTCACGCTTTTAGCGTGACGACCTTCCCGCCTCAGGCGGGACGAGCTAACCGGACTGATGGTTGGTAACAACAAAAAACCTCGCACTTTTGTGCAAGGTTTTTTCATTT
>JAHJRE010000164.1 GCA_018831055.1 Bacteroidota bacterium | reverse complement strand
TTGCGTACAACTTCTTTTCTGATTGATTCTGAAAAAGTACGTTGTCTCCTTTGGTCAAATTGCTTTTTAAAAGATGATGTTGTTGCCATTTCTTAACTTTTTGATGGTCAAAAAGTGGTCAACATATTTCAGGCACTGACACATTAGTAATTGACAAATGACAAATGACAAATGACAGTTAAGAAGTACAAAGACTCCCTGCATTCGCTTTATTCACTTGTCAGGCGAAATCGTACGAGCCGAAGTGGATTGCCGGATGCATTGCGAAGTTCCTGTAACGCATAAATATATCCATCGCGGAAAACCATTTTTCCCGGAGTAATCGACAGATCATAATCATCACAGATGAAACTGCTCTGACATATAAAACGTCCTGTTTCCTGGAAAACCCATACATTGAACCGGTTTTCCCCTTCTTCCCTTGGAAATTCGAAGAAAAGGAGATTACCGTCGGAATCCTTTATGATATTGGAGAAATAGGGGATATTGATGGGTTTTGATATCTTTCCAAGATCTTCTTCCATCTGACTAATAATGGTTTGCTTTGCTTTTTCTCCTTCTTCTGCAGAACCGAAGGCGGCATATTTCGATTCATCCATAGTCTGGTATTTCGTTATGAAATTATTTTGGATTTCCTTTTGCTCCTCAACCGTAATGTTTCTTGCCTGCCAATCCACTTTTTCTTTACGGAGAAGGTTTCCGTTAAGGTCATATACCAGGATATCGCCATCGGAAGGTATCGAAATAATGAGGTTATTGTTCAGGTATTCCATCCTGGGCGGTATACTCATTCCTGTATATCCTGAATATGGCATAGTATTTAATCCAATGCTCGTCCCGTTTTCGAAACGATAGGTATAGTTAAACATCTTTTTGCGGTCATTCGCACTGCCTCTTTCTGTAAAATGTTCCCAGATCACTTTCTGGTCGTTGGTTTCATAATCAACGATGGCGACAAAATCCCTGAATTTGTCTTTCCAGATCACCCATCCGGCTACTGCAATCTTTCTGCCTGGTAGGGGAACCATGCCTTTAACCATATAATCAAGCGTAAGAGTCTTTATATAATTGCCTTCAAGATCAGTGCAGAGAATCTTGCCCATATTGTCGGCATCCGTGAGCAGGATCTTGCCATCCAAAACACCGGTGATGCTCTTTGTCGATTTAATAACCTCTCCATCCGGTTTTCTGATGTTAAAATCCTTTACAAATAGGCCTTTTGGATTGAAAAGCGAATAGTAGTTCCGGTAAGCATGATTGACCACAACCGAACCGTCGGGCAGCAATACGATCGATTTACGGTTTGCCATTGGCTTTCCATACACGGTGTCGTAATATGAAACAAAAATTTTCTCCCAGTTATTCACCGAAGCATATTCTTTATCGGCTACCAGCCTGACTTTTCCGGTCTTGTAAATATCCAGGAGGTTTTGTGAGGTGAGGGTGGATGTAATCAGCAGGAAAGAAAGCAGAATCATTAAATTCTTCATGTTGTTTTTCTTTTGCCGGGATATTCCCGTGGTTATTCAATTCTTAATTGCTTTGATATTCTGTAACCTCACCATCTTCTGAAATGACGGTGATGGTCATTTCCTGTTGGGAGGCGGTACGGTTTGCATCTATTTCATTTTCAATGCTATTGCTCAGGATGATCTCTTTTTCAACCTCCACATCCGACCATTTTTTCAATAAAATGGCAAAGAGCAGTATGCACGCAGCCGAAGCAGCTATGATTGATAGCCGGATCAGGGTAACGGATTTCCTTCCTGAACGGATGGATGGATTGACAAAGGGCACAACATTATTGATGGACTCATTAAGCTTGTTGAGGGTAGTTTTCATCGTGACAGCCAGTAGTTTTCTTTCCGAAATCCTGGAGGAACATTTGTTACAGGAGGCGATATGCTTCTCAATCCGGGCTGTCTCCTTTTGCGTGGTCTCCCCGTCAATGTATTTCTGGATAAGACCTTCTTTAATACAGCTCATAATTCAGGTTTTTTAATTCGTCCTTCATTTTGTTCAGTACCCTGGAGAGTTTCTTGCCAATGGAGGAGTACCTTATCCCGGTTAAACCGGATAATTCCCTGTACGAATATCCTTCGCTGTATAGCACTGCGAGTGTTTTCTCCCGGGGTTTAAGTTTTGACAGAGCAAGGCGGATGACGGCCTTTTCATCTACAGCGCTTTGTTGATCAGCAGATCCGGTATCTCTCACCCCATCCAGATTCTGAAAAAGCTTCTTCCGTCCGTTGTGATCAATACATTTATTAATGGTAGCGCGCAAAAGCCAGCTCCCCGTGTTGTGTATTTCCTTTTGCCCTTCTTTTCTTTCCAGGAAATAGACGAAAACTTCCTGCACGATATCACTGGCCACATTGCTGTCATTAACCATCTTTCTGGCAATGCTGTGCATTTTAAGGTAATTATCCTTGTATATGTCTTTAAAGCTTTCCAGAGTTTTGCGATATTATGTATGTCTGTTTGAGGAAGAGTTTTGTGACATTAAAATTAATTTAAATCCAAAAACTCTTTGCGCCTCATGCATACTCTGTGCCTCTGCGCGAAAAAAAAAGCTATCTCAGAGTGAAAATTCTTATCTCCTTGCTGAGTTTATTTCGCGCAGAGACGCAGAGGAGAAGTATTTACTTGAATAAAACTAGCAGAACCGCAGGGACGCAGGGATTATGTTGATTTTGACTTCATGGTCTTGTTGAGCCTCAAATCTGCAAGTGTATAATAAAATCGCTACAAATGCACGAATGAATTACATCATGACTTCACGGTTATTGGTAAATTGAAATATCGTTCATTAATCTTTATTTGTGCATTCGTGGCATTTATTATTATTCATTAGTGGCATTTATTCATTACCTATTCGCGGAAATATGGATTGTCAAATTAGCTTGTCGATTGTCGATTACTCAGTGTAATTATTTCTTAGAGTTGCACAGAGGATTCTCGGAGTTAAGAATAGTATCTAAACAAAAAGCATCGTAATAAACTATATTACAATGCTTTATGACTTCTGAGCGATCCCGGCAGGATTCGAACCTGCGACCCACAGCTTAGAAGGCTGTTGCTCTATCCAACTGAGCTACGGGACCAAGAGATCGAAGATCGGAGATCGGAGAGCTATGTCTCCGATCGTCTGCCCTGGTGAAAACCGGGGTCGATTTCCGCGCGCAAATATACAAATTTCCGTTTTCCTACTCCGGTTGTGCCTTGCCTTTTTCTCTGTCTTTCTTTTCACGCGGTTTGTTGATCAACCCTTTGCATTCATCCAGAGTCTGAGCTTCTTCCTGCACCAGTTCATTGAATCTTTTCAGAAGATCGGCGTCTTCCTGATATTTCTCCCGGATTAACCGTATTTCCTGGTTTCTTGCCTTCCGGACAGAGTCGATCAAGGCCTGTGGATAGGTCCCGAGCGTGTCGCCCATCATTTTATCCAGCTCCGCACGCATCTCACACTTTAGTTTTGCATAATGCCGGGCCTCATCCTTTAGCTTGTCCTCCGGATCACTTGCACATGCCCACGCAATAAGCAAGATTAGCACCACCAAAAATTTACCAGTAAAAACACTTTGCTTTTTCATATACTATGTCCTCTTTAAAATTATATACTTCTTTTGATCTCAGATCTCAGATCTCAGATCTCAGATCTCAGATCTTATCTTTCCGATCTCCGATCTCCGATCTCCGACCTCCGATCTCCGATTTACCCTCCCACACAGTCTCTATGCTCCATTTTCGCCTTTTCCAACTCTTCCGTAAATATTACCTTCTTCTCCGGCATGCCTTCGTATTTGGCTTTCATTTCCTGAGATACCTCATTCTTGTATTTTACCAGGTTCTTGGTTTTTAACTTCAGGAAATCATTATCAGGATACTTTTCCAGTTCCGCTTTGGCTTTCCTGAGCCTGCATAGTGCGGAGGCCAGCTTATCCGCGTCTTTCCGGATCTCTTCCCTGGGATCGGGTACCTTAACGACAGCCTCCTGCTTCGCTTGTCTTTTTCCGGTTACCTCTTTGTTTGCCTTGCCGCATCCTGCCAGAATAAACACGATAGCCGCAATAATAATGATAATGCTTCCGAATCTCATCATTGTTCTTTCATTGTATGCAAAAGTAGTCTTTTCAGGTGGTTTATACAATAAAGACTTCCGGTAATTTGCCTTTCGGGATTAATTAGTAATTTCGGCGCATATACGGAATTGGTTTATGCTCTGGGATTATCTGCAAAACGGCCTTGTCAACGGAAGCACCATCACCATTATGGCTCTTGGCTTTGCATTGGTGTACAATACCTTCCGCGTTTTTCATATAGCCTATGCCGGATTGTTTACCCTGGCTGCCTATACCTTCCTGTTTTTAACCGCGAACTTTCACCTTTCTGTTGCCGTTGCCATGATTCTGAGCATTATACCGGTGGCATTACTAAGCTGGCTTATCGATTTTGTTGTATATAATCCTGTTTCCAGGAAGGGAAATGATCCCAACCTGCTGATGATTGCCTCCGTGGGTGTGTTTATTGTTATTACCAACCTGCTTGGACTGGTTTTCGGAAACCAGCCGCGGATTATTCCGGAAAGTTTGAGGACTTCCTGGATGGATATCCGTTTGATGATTTTCTTTATTCAAACATTGCTGATCATCGTCTTTGCCATTTTTCTGAAGTCAACGGTGACAGGCCTCATGCTGAGAGCTGTCAGGGATGAGCCCCGGCTGAGCATGAACCTCGGTATCCCCGCCGCCAGGATGAGGTCGCTGGTCTTTATCCTTTCGGGAACGCTTGTTGCCGTGGCCGGTTCTCTCCAATGCCTCGATGTCGGTGTTAATCCATATTCAGGACTGCCTTTGTTCATAAGCGCCTTCATCGCTATGGTCATAGGAGGAGTGGGGCGTTATGAAGGCGCTGTCCTTGGTGGCTTCCTTCTCGGTTTGATACAGTCGTTCACCGAATATTTCACAGGAAGCCAATGGGTGGTAGTGATCACCTTCGTCGTATTGCTTGTTTTTCTGTTTATCAGACCTGAGGGAATAATTCCTGAAAAACAAAGGGGGGTGTGATGATGGCCTATGCTTTCCATATAGGTATTGTTCTGATGGTATATATCATCCTGGTTGTTTCTTCGCATCTGCTTATCAATGTGAGCAGGCTGATCAGCCTCGGACAGGCTGCTTTCTTCGGGATAGGTGCGTATATCACTGCCCTGGTAGCGATGGGTTTAGGTCTCTCGTTGATTCCTGCCCTGCTTGCTGTTATGCTTGTTAATGCTTCAGTGGCTGCTATGCTGGCATGGCCTGTGATGAAACTGAAAGGGGATTATTTCATCCTGGCTACCCTCGCATTTCAGTTTATCGTATTCAGTATCCTGTATAACTGGACAGCAGTTACCGGTGGTTCACTTGGCGTTTCCGGTATCCCTGCTCCGGAAATATTGCCTGGTGTTGTCGTGAGCGGTTTACCGGCTTTTTTTGCGATGACTCTGATAATCACCGTTATAGTCGCTTTCCTGTTTTATAAGCTTCAATACTCGTATTTTGGACTGCTGGTCAAGGCCCAGCGCGACAGTGAGCCGGCGATGAAAGCGGCAGGCCGCGATACCCAAAGCACAAGGGTTTATATTTTTGTGATCTCAGGAGCTTTTATTGGTGTTGCATCATACCTGTATGCGACCTATATGTCATACATCCATCCGGCCGGTTTCAACCTGGAAGCTTCCATTTTCATTTTGCTGGCAGTCTTTGTCGGCGGCACCGAAAAACTCCGGGGTGCCGTCATGGGAGCAGCCCTGATCGTCTTATTGCCCGAGTTTCTTCGATTTGCCCGGATACCGGAACATATGGCCGGCCATGTGAACCAGATTATTTTCGGATTGGCGCTGATCGTTCTGGTGATTTTTAAATCCAAATCCTTAAAACCAAAATAGTACGGATATTATGCAGGATGCCTTGCTGATCATAAAAAACCTTGAAAAAGGATTCACACTTGACAAACGGTCGCTGAGCGCGATGGGGGAGAAGTCGCTGGTAGTGAAGGATGTCAGCATGGAAATACAAAGAGGAATGGTAACCGGGCTGATAGGAGGGAACGGAGCAGGAAAAACCACTATCCTGAACCTGATCAACGGCCTCCTGAAACCGGAAAGCGGAGAGATATGGTACCGGAATAAAGGAAAAACTGCGGCATGCCATCAGTTGCCTCCAAACCGGATTGCCCGGCTGGGTATAGGCCGCTTGTTCCAGGGGACTCAATGGTCGCCCGACCTTACGGTTAAGGAAAATATAATGCTGATGCTGCTGGATCCCAGACTTGAAAGGCCTTTTTATAATATCCTCCGGTATGCGAGATACAGGGATCTGGCAGAGGAGCTGGATCGGAAGATAAATGAAAGGCTCGTGACATTTCTTCCATACATGGATATCAAACCGCTTCTTCCTGTGAAAGCGGAAGAGCTGTCCTTTGCCCAGCAACGCCAGCTTGCTTTTGTTACCCTGCTGATCAGCGATCATGATCTTATTATTCTCGATGAGCCGGTTTCAGGAATAAGTGAAGGCGACTGGAAGTGGATGGGAGAAGGGATACGTGATTTTGTCAGCCGTGGCAGAAGCGTACTGCTGATAGAACATAATGTTGATTTTATCAGGAATTATGTTGACCATTGCTATTATATCTCTTCAGGAAGTATACTCTTTTCAGGAACAACCGAAGAAGTCCTCAATCACCCCGATGTCAGACATGAATACCTTTCCGTATGCTGAAGCTTGAAGACATATATTCGGGTTATCGCAGCGACAATATGATTTTGTCGGGTCTGGCCCTGCAGCTTGAAACAGGTGAAAGCCTTGGCATTACAGGAAGAAACGGTGCCGGAAAGACAACCCTGCTGAATACCGTTACGGGTAATATACCTTACCGGACGGGAACTGTGCAGTTCCATGGGACTGCTATCAGCCGTCATAAATTACGAGAAGCAGGCATAGGCGTATTCCTGCAGGGGGGAGTTATTTTTCCTCATCTGAATATCCGCGAAAACATCCGTTTGGCATGCCCGGGGCGAAAATACATAAACAGGGTGGAAGATGTTGCCGGATTTGAGCTGTTCGGTAATTCCCGCTATGCATATATGAAAGCAGGAAATCTAAGCGGAGGGGAAAGAAACCTCCTTGCTCTCCTCATGGCTGTACAAAGTAAGCCATCCCTCTTGCTCCTTGACGAACCTTTTGCCGGTATCTCTCCTTCCAATGCCCGCATGATCCGTGATTTTATTATCGATTTCCGTACTAAATACAATCCATCCATAATCCTGGTAGAACAAAATTCTGAACACTTTCAGGGTATTTGCGACCGTATTATGCTTCTGAAAAACGGCAGGTTGTTTTAAGACCAGGTTATGTATCAGGAGCACAGTGAACTAATGCGTTAGTTGGCATGTTGGGATTATAGTATTTTGATGCTTAGACCGTTGAGTTTTTATAAGAAAGAAAAACTCCTCCGTGGTTCTCTGTGACTTCTCAGTGTTTCTCTGTGAAATATTTTTTTACACAGAGTACCCCAGAGCATTCTCTTTTCATTAAATATTTTCCCGGGATTTTGATTATTTTCATATCTTGCAAACAAATTATATACAATGAACAACTGTCCGAGATGTTCCTCCGTATCTATTGTCAAAGCCGGTAAAGCCTCCGGGAAGCAGCGCTATAAATGCAAATCATGTAATTACTTTTTCACGGTCAGAACAAAAGGAATGCCCGCTGAAGCAAAGAGAATAGCCATTCACCTCTATCTGGAAGGATTAAGCATAAGGCATATTGCCCGTATACTGGACGTATCGGATGTGGCCGTCGGTAAATGGCTTAAACCGGCCAAACCTCTCCTCTCTTCTTATCGGAAACCAATGGCCATTGTAAAACCACTTCATAAAGTGGAGCATTTTCTTCTTTCACGTGAGATATTCAGGAAATACGGATGGCTATTGATCGGGATGGAAGAAAACAATGGTATTTGCCTCCTGGGAAGCATTGAATCGGGTAATTGTGAAATAAAATCTCCGGAGCATGTATAAATGGTTTGCTTGATTTATATTTTTATTTCTTATTCTTGCATTGATCACAAACCTGAACCATTATGGATGCACACCGGATTAAGTTGATTATCTTATCAATTGGTATTCTTTTTCTGTTTTCCTGTAAAAATTCTAATGATAAATCGACCCGGCTTCCCTCCTGTAAAGTTGGCATAAACCTAACTCTTACCGGTAATGCTGCAAATTGGGGTTCGGAAGTGAAGAAGGGGCTTGTGTTGGGTTTCCGGATGTTTAACGACACCTGCAAGCGAATGCAAATCGAAACCGTTGTGGAAGATAACCAGATGGATCCGGGGAAGGCGGTTAGCATTACCAAGAAACTCCTCGATGTGGACCAATGCGATCTTATCATTTCAGGATATACTCCGGTGGTTAAGGCAACTGCCCCGATAGTCAACGAGCGGGGTATTCCTTACCTCGCTACTCTTACCAGTGCTGCAGATGTAACGGATGCAATGCCATGGGTATTCCGCGATTTTGTGAGAGAACCGGTATACATGCCCATGCTGGCAAGATATGCAGCAAACCTTGGATTAAAAAAGGGAAGTGCACTGGTTGTCAACGACGATTTTGGCCTGGATGCAAGGTACCATTTCGGACAACGCTTCGTTTCGCTTGGTGGTAACATGGATCCGGGAGAAGTTTTTGATGCCTCCGATACCGATCTGAGAAACAAGATATCTTCTGTTTTGTCATCTGACCCCGATTTTATTCTGGTTGTAGGCCGGGGAGCAGCCATGATCAACGGAATCCGCCAGATCCGTGAAAAAAACCCGGATCTGCCTTTATTCCTGCCGGTATCCATCGATGATGATATGATATGGAATGCACTCGGAGAGGCGGCAAACGGGATCATTTTTGCCCGTATTGATATTAACAGCCAGCATCCCGGTTTTCTTAAAGTTGATTCTGTTTTTAACGAAACCTACGGCTATAATATTAAGTGGATGAATATTTATGGTTACAGCATAGCATGTTACCTGTGCAGGGGATTTTATGAAAATGGCTGCGATCCGGATTCCATGCGCAGTTATCTTGAAACACTTGATTATTCCTGCCTTAGAGGATTGATCCATATGGACGCTTCCAGAGAAGTAATTGCCCCCCTGAAAATCGTGCGTCGTTTCCAGGGAGAAACAATACAGGTTAATTGATCAGAATAAATAATTACAAATCAATTTGTTATGAAAAAAATTATCTACCATTGCCTTTTTATATTTTTGATTGTTCTGCCCTTCTTTCTTAATGCCCAGCAGAAAAGCATAGAAGGATTTGTCTCCGACCGCGAAACAGGAAACCCCCTGGCTGCTGCCAATGTAGTGATCAAAGGCACTCAACAGGGTGCCACCACCAACGATGCCGGATTTTTCAAATTGCAGGTTGAAGGAACGGAATCAATCACCCTCCTGGTAACTTATGTCGGTTATAAAGATGTAGCGGTGAATGTCAAACCCGGACAAAAAGACCTGCGCATTCAACTTGAACCTACCTACATTATGGGTACGGAGGTGGTTGTCAGTGCTTCCCGTATCAGCGAAAATATCCGCAAGGCTCCGCTGACCATCCAGAAGATCAGCGAACGCCAGATACAAAGCTCACCCTCCGGCGACTATTTCCAGGACCTGGGTAGTCTTCGCGATGTTGAGGTGATTAACAACAGCATTGGGTTTAAAATATTCAATACGCGTGGGTTTAATACTTCTGCTCAGTTGAGGGTAGTGCAACTCATCGATGAGGTAGATAATCAATTACCAACCATAAATATTGTTCCAGGAAACATGTTTGGCGTTTCAGATATTGATATTAGAAATATTGAGGTTATCTCGGGACCTGCATCTGCTCTGTACGGTCCTAATGCTATGCAGGGAGTATTAAGCTATCAAACCAAAGATCCATACGACTATCCAGGAGTGGCTGTCCAGGTTAAAGGTGGCAACAGGGAATTTTTTGAAGGACAATTCAGAGCGGCTAAGACATTTTTTAAGAACAAGCTTGGTTTAAAAATTACAGGATCATATATGAGGGCCATGGACTGGCAGTCTGATTATATTTACGGACAAGCTCCAGCAAATCCCAGCTTGCAGCAGAAGATTATGGGTGGGATAATGAATGATCCTTCCTATGCGGATTTTAAGAACTATTTTACTAATATTGATTTGAATACATCGCCTTTTAATAAAGTCATGATGCCAGGTTACACTGAAGAAGAGTTATTTAATGGCCAAATAGACAATATGAAAGTATCCGGGGCAATTTACTACCGTTTTTTAAAGGATATGCAAGTAAAATATGTTTACAGGTTTTCAACAGGTACCAGTTTGTTCATGGGAAACAACCGTGCCCCTCTTGAAGACTTTTATCATCGTATACATTTAGTCGAGTTCAAAGGAAAAGGCTTTACAATTAGGGGTTATAACATAGATGATAACACTAAAGATACATATACGCTTGTAGGTGCAGGAATGAATCTTGGATTTGCAAGTCTTGGGAAAGTAGATGCAGCTTTTTTACCGGCTTATGTCAATGCCGTCCAAAATTTTTCGAATAATTTTTCCTTAGCTTTAACACAGGATCAACTCAACCAGGCAATCAAAGCAGGAACTGCAGCAGCAGCAAATTCTTGGTTAAAACCTGGTACCGAAGATTTTGAACAAGCTTACGAGAAAATCCAAAAAGAAAATCCTCCATTTGGAGCTCATTATTCTAGCAAAACAAGCATATATCATGTTGACGGTATGTATGAATATGCTTCCGACAAAATCGACTGGAACATTGGAGCATCCTTCAGAAACACACACCCTATTTCAAATGGTACCGTATTTGCAGATACACTCCAAAAGGATGGAACCTACCGTGAAATAAATGTTAACGAATACGGTGGTTTTATTCAGGGTATTGGAAAATTTTCAGATGATATGGTTAAGTTATATGCATCGATCAGGCTGGATAAAAGTGAAAATTATGATTGGCAGTTCTCACCACGCATTGCCTTAGTGACCAGCATTGAAAACCACAATCTACGCATTACAGCACAATCTGCATTCCGTGCACCGGCCGTTTCTGATCAATATCAGTTGCTGAATCGCGGGTCAGATATCGTTGTTGGAAATGTTGACGGATTTGGACCGACATATTCCCAGAATTCTATAAACGCTTATCAGATAGGTGGCTATAGCGATTCAACCTTGCTTGAAGCATTGATTGTACCGGGCGTTAAACCTGAACAGGTTAAAACAGTTGAGTTTGGTTATAATGGTACTTTTTTTAATAAGCTTTATGTAGATTTTAGTGCCTATTATAGTCGTTATTCGGATTTTATTGCATATACTAGGACTGGTACACCAAGAGTCGGCGTTGTTGGCGAACAAAGTGGTATTGATGCCATAAAGCAGGGAAATTATCAGAAATACAATGTGGCGACCAATATCGAAAAAGACGTTGATACTTATGGGGCCGGTATTAGTTTAGGTTATTATTTTCTAGAGAATATTATGGCCTACATAAATTATACATACAGTAATATAGATTCATCAGGACTTTCCAAAGATGTTATTCCAGGCTTCAACACCCCTAAACATAAATTCAATGTTGGGGTCCAGGGAAAGAATGTGTATAAAAACTTTGGTTTTACTCTGAATTTTAAATGGGTGGATAGTTATTATTGGGAAGCAATTTTTGCCAGCGGCCCCGTTCCTTCCTACAATACACTGGATGCACAGATCAGCTATGGTTTTCCGAAGATCTACTCCACCCTCAGATTAGGTGGTTCCAATATCCTGGGAGAAAAATATATACAGGCATATGCAATGCCCGAAATCGGTGCATTTTACTACGTCTCGTGGAGCTTTGATTTTGGGTTTAAAAAATGAAATTGGAGAAAAGAGAAGGGAGAAGGGAGAAGGGAGAAGGGAGAAGGGAGAAGGGAGAAGGAGCAGGCTGCAGGTTTCAGGTTGCAGGAGTTAGAGCAAGAGTAAGGGCAGAGAGCAGGTTGCAGGTTTCAGGTTGCAGGAGTTAGAGCAAGAGT
>JAHJRE010000163.1 GCA_018831055.1 Bacteroidota bacterium | reverse complement strand
TTAAACCTTGCAACAACAGAAATGACAAAACACCAAACAGTATAATATGCACCCATTTGTCGGGGCTCAGCCATTCCAGGAAACTCAGGTCAGTGGGGACATAATCACCCGGTAATCCTGTAATAATAAATATTAGCAGGATCCAGAGCAATCCCGGCCAGTTATACCGGAAAAACATTTAGTTTCTCAGGATTCAATAAGCTCACGATAAGCCTGGGCATCCAGCAGTTCATCAAGCTCAGAAGCGTCTGTCAGCTTGATCTTTACTATCCATCCATCGCCATATGGATCCCTGTTAACGGTCTCAGGAGTGGATTCAAGATTTTCGTTGAACTCGGTGATCTCTCCTGAAACCGGCATGAACATGTCCGATACAGTTTTAACAGCCTCGATGGTTCCGAACGACTCATCCTTGTCGAGGGTTTCGCCTACAGTTTCAACTTCAATAAAGACTATATCACCCAATTCTTTCTGGGCAAATTCGGTGATGCCCACAGTACCTTCGTCGCCTTCCACCTTGATCCATTCGTGTTCTTTGGTGTACTTAAAATTTTCAGGAATGTTCATGATTTATGTTTTAAAATTCGTTTCAAAAATACATTTTTTCGATAATTGCTCTCCAGGGAGTGAAAAAAATAATATAGGAAATGAAATTTTTTAACACAGGGAAAAGTGGATTAATGGTGCAAGTTGCAGGATACAGGTTGCAGGATGATGACCCATCACAAAAACAATATAACTCTCGCAGAAAAATGGATCCAATGTGTTTATTAAGTCACCGGTAACCCTGTAACCTGCAACATGAAACCTGCAACCTTCTTTTAAACCTTCCTGATAACCAATAGAAAACTGTTATTTATTATTGCGACAAGGAGAACCGGAGGCTCAAACCGCCGTTTGTTGTTGATGTGCGGTATTGGTTTGAAACATAAGGGTTGTTTATGATCTTGTCGAAGAACAATCGAATGTTAACTTTCTGGCTGAGTGCATAATCGATGGAAGCGTTAATGGAGATGATCCTTTGGCCGGCCGAAACCTGATCTACAGCTTCATCGATGCGGCGCAGGATGGTTTTATTCTTACGGATGGAGAAATCAAGCTTAATATTCAGATCTGAGGAAATCCTTGTTTTCCTGCCTCCTCCTCCAATAGAACGGATGCTGAATGCAAGGTCTTTGAACCGGTACCCCAGACCTACCACGATCTCGCTGGTTTTTACTTCCGTTACCTGGTTATTGGCAAAGGCCAGGGTCAGATTCCTTGATTTCTTGTATTCAAATTTCGACAGTAGGCTGTTTTCCCAGGTCATGTCAATCCCGAAAAGCGGGGCAAATTGCTCGGCTAAGGAAATCTGTCCGAGTTCATATTCCGGGATATAAATATTCGAATTCAGATATAATTCAACCGGATAATCATTCTGCTCAACATAACTTATGTTAGTCCGGTAGGAGTTGATGCTATATACTGACCTGTATGAGTGGGTCAGGTTGATCTTCTGGAAGTATTGTTTGATGAATGCAATCTGTGTGAGTCCGCTGTATGTTAGTCTCCAGTTGGGTAACGGGAATTTTGTAAACATATCGGTTTTAACCTTGGATGGGCTTTTCCCGGTATAGGCAGCCAGGAAGGAATACAACAAAACATCCTGATTGGTTGGTCCATAACCATATGGATAAAATGCCTTTGTGATAGAGTCGTATACAGGATCTTTCCCGGAACTGTTGGGGTTTTCTGATCCGAGCTTGCCGGCAATCTCCCCGCGGTAAAGCTTCAGGTTATCAAAAGCAGTGGAGGTATTGTTGTCTCCTTCCTTTTCAAACGCGGTGTTAATCGATATAAATGAAATGCTGAAGCTACCACTTTCTGTTGGTGTATATACCTGGAATGCTCCTTCGCTGTCTGCCCGGAAGAACTCCTGGTTGCTTCTGGCAAAATTCCGGTCGCCCGAAAGCTCGATCTTGAAGTCGTTAAAAGGCTCAACGGATACCTTATACGTAAAAACATCGCTGTGCTTTCGCATATAGGCCTGGTTGAGCAGGGAGTCAGTGGTGATCCAGCCATTGTCTACCGCATCATATCGTATATCTTTCTGGCTGCCGAAAGCAAATCCCAATCCGGGTGCCCAGGCCCCTCCTGTGGAATTACCCAGAATATCCGGTTCCGGCATGAAACCGGGAAGGTAGGTTCCGTTGTTCTCAGAGTAGGTGATGGTGGCTTTCTTTACTCCCAGCATGACTTTCAGGAAGCCTTCACCTATGATCTTGAAGTAATTGATTTTGGGCTTTGTATCGGTGGTATCGGATTTTTCTTCTTCGGTTTGCTCCTGGTCTGCCATGCTCATGTTTCTTCTGCCCTGGCCTCCAGGTGTAGGTCCTCCTCCTCGTGTATTTTTCCTTAACAGTTTTTTTAGATAAGCGGATTTGTTGTATAAACGGTCGAAAGCCAGGTTGCCGTTTAGTTGAACCGTATTGGAATTTTCTATCTGATTGCCAAGCCTGTCCTGTACCGATAATGGAGAGGCCATCCAGGTGTACATAGCCTGGTAATTGGCTGTCATGCCTATCCAGTCCATCATGGGCAATTTGTCGATAGGAACCTTATAGCTCACATTAAAATTCTGAGTATACCGGTTCATGGTTCCAAGGCTAAGGAGCTGGTCTTTAACACGAATTGAATCGGCTGCCGCTTTGTCGTAGTATTCGCTGCTCTTGTCAATGCTTCCGGGTGGCTCGTTGATAAAAGCATCCGCCTGCGCGTTTAACTCTAGGGAAAGACCCTTGGTAAGATCAAAACGGAGATTATAGGTGCGGTTCCAATCCCATCTTTTTACAAAGGTTGGAATGATCTTGATCGGGAAATCGCTCTTGTTTCTCAGTTTCATCTCATTGTATTCGCGGAGCATCTCTGTCCGGAATGTAAATGACTTGGGCAGGTAGTAAAAGTTAAAATCCTTGATGATCTTCAGCGACTTATTTTTTGCAAATCCTGCTTTTTCAAAGGGCATAACATTTTTTGGGGTATTATTGAAATTATACCCCAGACCTCCCCTGTGTTGCTTCTGGGATTCATATTCTATGTCCACATCGCGGTGGTAGATTACCGAATAGGCATAAGTGACGTTGAAGTTCTCTATGTCGTAGACCCTGGGCTTTTTACTGGCTCCAACACGGTCTTTGCGAACATTCATGAAATTGATGCTTTTCCTTTCGGTGAAATCCTGTGACAGCCGCTTGATGCTGTCCCTTTCCGCAGTAGTATTATAGGAATCCAGGTCATCCTTGAGTTTGATGTCAGGATCAAGTGGGTTATATTCAGGATTACTGACGGTTTGCGAGTAATCAAAATGCATGGGGATCCTGATCCCTGTTTCTTCAGGAAAGAATTTACCTAATTCCAGGTCAGTGGCTATGTCAACCTGAGTAATGGCTTCCAGTTGTGTTTCATTTGCTTTTTGTTCGAGGCTTCCAAAGCCGGAGGTGCTGTGGGTTCCGGAAACGGTCACCCGTCCGAAGTCGGCCAGATCGGCACTGATCCTTGCTGTTGCAGCCCATCCTCCATCTTTTTTGAAGTCGGTAAGGCGCAATTCGTTTACCCAGATTTCCGCGCATTTGCCTTCGCTTTCGCTTTCCCCAGACTTCCTGGGGTTGCGCACACCGATCATGATTGCCCGCACATCGCTGATGCTGGGGACACCCAGCACGGTGATCTTGTTCGCCCCGTCATATTCAATATATGGAACCGTAGGTGAAACAGTTGAGTTAGGATCCCTGGATGCAATATTCCGCCGGTGTTTGACATCTACCAACTCCTCCAGGTTGATCTCCATGCGGTTGTTATAGGGCCAGATCCCATCAGGATTGCCTGCTGATGTCCCCCAGGGAGTGAAAGAAAGAGGGATCTCATATTCGTAATAGTTTTCCGTGAAATCAGCTCCCAAACGTACAAAAACGGTAAGATCCCCATATTCCAGATCCTGGTTGGCAAGAGCTTTCTCTGCATGGACGAACATTTTCAGCTTATTGTATCGCCGCAGGTCAAGCTCGGTGGTTTTGTAGGCTGCGCGGGCATCGCCGTCGACAAGGTCACAAACCTTGAGAACCATCGACTGCTCATTCAACCGGATCAGATTGGTGGTTCCCAGGTTGATCTCCCTTTCGATGCCCGGAGGGATAACATAGGGAACCGGGCTGCGCTGACCGTTTTCCTCAATATTTACGGTGGATATATCGAAAGTTGTCTGTGCCTGAATATCGTTGGGGATATAATCTCCTGCAGCAAACAGGTCGCGGCGGTATTTACGCCATTCGCCCCTGACAAGCTCCAGAGTGGCAAACCTGAGTACTGCCGGCCTTTCAAAATCCTTGACGAACATACGCAGGAAACGAATAGAACGGAAGTCCTGAATGTCTCCAACCACCTTTTCGGGCTGACTGATCGGGATCTTGAACTGGTACCACTTTGTGGTAGTGAAATCGCCATTGGCAAGCTGCACATTTTGTGCTACCTGGATATCGGTGATATAGTTTTCCCCAACCTTCATCTTGTCGGGATCCAGTTCTATCATATACTGGAAATACCTTTCCGCTTCACTCAGGGTATTGTCGCGGTTGATGTCTTCCACATTGGGTAAGGTAGTTCCTGCCGTCGGGTAGGATTCGGGATTCTGCTGGTCGGTGGGGGAGTTGCCATCCGGACCGTTATAGTTTTTATATCGTTCCAGAACACTGCTGTAAAGCGTGTTGTTGTCGTAATCCGTACCCCGGAAATAATGATAGTTATCGGACGACGGGTCACCAAAAGCCTGGATATATGCCTGTGAATTAGTGCCGAAAATGGCAGCGATGGAATCAAGATAAGCATGGAGGCCATTCTGTATGGCAAAGAATGAGCGCTCATCATCATCACCCAGACCATCGTAACCCACATCCTGGAAAGGACGGGAAGCAGGATCATTATCAAAGGATTCCACCAGCGATTGTACATTGGGAACGCGACCCCAACCCGTTGTGTCAACATTGGTCACCGTTGCCGTGGTCGGAAGCCCGTTTTCGTATGATTTCCTGGAGTCCCTGAGGATGTCTTCTGATATATCTCCCAGGTTGAAGTAGAGCTTTCCTGCATTGGTGCTGTCTTCAGTAAAGGGATCCATCATCCAGAATTCAATATACTCGACGTTGGTTGCCTCGAAATCGGTCGACTCGATCTTTCTCATTAACCCTGCCCAGCGTGTTTCCGGATTGCGCAAGGTTCCGTCGGCATTGATACCGGCAGAGAAAAAAGAAGGTGATATATCATAGTTATACGGTCCTCTTTCTTCAGGATAATAAGCGAGGTTAAAAACGGGGATATTGGTGGGTGTACCGGTTGGAACATCTTTGTTAGGGAAAACCTCGGTCTCGAGAACCTGCCTCACAGAGTTTTTCGAAAGCTCGTTCTTATTTACATTCGGAGGCACCAGGTTGTTGTTGCGGTCGTAAAACAGCGGGTCGATGATATACCACGCAAGTTTGGCACGGTTTTTCCCGTAGTCGATCTGTCGTTTTAAATCCAGCGTAATCTCCGTCTCAGGGAAAAGGTCAAGCTGCCCCTGCGGTGCACTGGCCAGGAACCAGGTTCCCAGGTTTTTCAAATCGATGGTTGATTTGGCACCTTCGAAATCATCAATATAGGTAGTACCATCTTTGCCGATCACCTTGGAATGACCGGGTATGAAATGAGCGAACTCACCATCAACGGTAACATTTGATGGTGCTTTGGTGTCGATCAGTGGTATTTTGTCGACTAATTTTGTGAGGAATCGCGACTGGGTCTGATAGCTGAAGTCAAACCCCCATATGGTGTTGCTGATGGGGTCATTACCATAGCTTACCTTCTGTGTTAACGGCCGTTCCGTTAGGTTCATGATGGTCGCACCCAGGTGGAAATCCTTACTGATCTCATGGTCGATATGCGCTCCCATAAGTCGCTTGGTCTGAAGACTAAAAAGAGAATTGTTTTCCAAAGAGATATTAATGGGTGTGCCGGAATTCAGGATGCCTTCGTTGATGATACGAACCCGGCCAAGCGTGTAATCAACAGTGTAATCAACGTTTTCTGTCAGCACCCTGCCTCCTGCGGTGACTTTCACAGAGCCCCTGGGTACATTGAAAGCATTGAGTGAGATCTCACTTCCGGATGCAGAACGATAGCTTCCCTGAATGAGGAATTTGTTCTTGTCGGGATATTGTTCCGCACCTACCTTGGTCAGAGTATACAGGGAATCGTACGCATATTTGTTGGCCAGCGAGGTGTCGCCGCCATTGTCGGTGATCTTCTTGCGCAGGTAATTACCAAAGGGTTCCAGGACAGTAAAGTATATCTTCCCGTTCGAAGACTGTATGGTACCTCCATTGGTAGCTGCCCCGTCGATAAAATCAAAAATACCGTCGGCAGGCGGGTTCAGGAATGTGTTCAGATTGTCGAAATTGAGTACCTGGATCAGGGGAACACCTTGGATACCTTCCGGCCCTTCCGTCAAATAACCGGTTGGAACACCTTTTTCATTGCCAGAATAAAAGATGTTCAGCATGAATTTGTCGCGGTTGACCTGATATGCCCCCAGGGAATAAACGTTTTTCATCATCAGGTTCCACATAGGGATGCGGGTATTCAGGGATGTGCTTTTCAGGAGTTTGGTTATCAAGCAGTTGGGAGCATTGATGCCCTGATCGGAAAATTCTCCCACCTGGAACACGGTGTCGTATCCGATTACGGTGTATTGATAAGCTACCGCAAGGGTCTGGTCGGAGTTGATCGTCGTATTCAAAGAGATAAATCCCAGTTTGGGATTGAAGGTAAATTCCGAAGGATCCAATTTCCTGGCAACCTCCACTTTTTCAAAATCTATACCCGGTACAAACCCAAACGTACCCTTTAAATAATTGGTAACGGTATTAATGTCCCTTACTTTGGCAGTATCGATCTGCCGCAACAAGTCGTTGGAGTTGTTGGAAGGTAAGTAGTTTCCAGGAATAGGGTGAATGCGTGCAGTATTATGTATCTTACTGTACTCCCCGATATCCTGGAAGGCCACGATATTTCTGTTTTCCGTGACGGCTGCGCCTATATTGGTTACCCATACTTCAATACGCTGAATGTTAATGTCAGAAGTGATAATGGGGAGATCCTTCAGCGCTCTTTCAAAGTTATCACGGAAATATTGCGACAGGAAAAAATGTTTGTTTTCGTCGTAGTCGACAGCAGTAAGGCTGAATTCGTTGGTCTGGGCTCCTCCCTGAACGGTGACCGAGGAGGTTTGGCTTTCCTGCTGTGAGAATAATCCCGTTACCGTGGTTTTACCGAACTGAAGCTGGGTTTTAATGCCGAAGAGGCTTTGACTACCATTAATAAGAGTAGTATTGAGGGGCATGGATACATTCCCGGCCTCAATGAGTTTGATGATATCGTCTTCCTTGCCCTCGTATTTTAGCTGCAGTTTGTTTTCAAAATCAAATGTTGCCTCGGTATTGTAATTGGCCCGGAACTCAATCTTATCACCGATTTTGGCAACAACATTGAGCTGAATCTTTTCCTGGAAATCAAAATTGACCGTACGTCTTTGCCTTACGTTTAGCGTGGGATTATCCGTTTTGTTGGCAAGAATTCCGAAAATCAACTCGGCAGATCCCTGGGGACGTATATCGATGGTATTGCTTCCAAAAATGGTTTCAAATACTTTACTCCCGATGTAGATGGTGGGGATGATACCGTCGCCGCGGTCAACGCCCCCTTCTGTCTTAACTTTTTCCCTCCAGTAGGACTGTAGCGAATTCCGCATTTCCCAGTCGCGATATTCGTCGAACGACATTGACGTGGGATTGCGGTAATCCAGGTCTCCCATTTTGTTGGTGAAAATATACTCGTTTGTCTCCGGGTTGTATTCTATTTCCGTTTTCAGGTTGGACGGCTGACCCAGGTACAGTCCGTGGGTATCGGCAGGGGCAAATAGCAGATCGTTGTTATCGTTGAAAGGATACCGCATGATCAGTGTGGTATCATTTTCGTTGGTTGTATCGGGAGGGGTGTAATAGGCAGGATCATCAAACATGCCTGCAGGCCTTATCTTTGCAGGGGTATCCCACACAATGACAAACAGTGAGAGTAAAGCGAGAAGTGTTACTATATATTTAAAAATCCGTACCAACAGCGATAACCAGTTTGATCTTTTTAGTTTTACTATTTATTGCCCTCACAGGTCTTCGATTCACGAACGACTTATCATTAAAGCATTTTAAGTGCTTTTTTAATGATTTCTTCCACGGTCAGCCCGGCGATGTCATCCCTGGCACGAGCCTCTTCCAGGATATTATCGATTGCCTTTTCTGCAGATGATTTGGGAAACCCCAGCACAGCTAAACCTCTTAACGCTTCCTGTTTTTTTGTATTGTGCGTAAACTGCATTTTTTCAATGGGAATACCCTCTTTTTCAAGTTTATCTCTGAGGTCGACGATGATCCTCTCGGCCGACTTAGCTCCGATACCTTTGATGGATTTCAGGGTAACCGTATTTCTTGTTATGATGGCTTCCTTCAACTCATCGGGAGGGAGAGACGATAAAATAAGCCTCGCTGTGTTTGAACCTATCCCCGATACCGAGATCAGTTGCCTGAATAACTCACGCTCGGCTTCATCTGCAAAGCCAAACAACAACTGTGCATCCTCCCTCACCACATGATGAAGCAGGAGTCTGCAGTTTTCTTTATCACCGATTTTCCCGTATGTGTTCAAGGAAATATGGATCATATATCCGATGCCATGCACGTCAATGACGGCATAGGCCGGATTTCTTTCCACGAGTTTCCCTTCAATATATGAATACATGCCTGGAATTCAATAACTCATTTCTTTTGCCGGTACAAAGATATCGTTTCATTGTTTTCCGGCAATGCTATCGACAGCAAATTTATAAAGTATTTAAATTGATGCGTTGTTAATAAGGTTTATTGAATACTTTATGTAAATTCGGACTTTTATTTTAATTTTGCTTGTTAATTAATTAACAATAATACAGTTTGTTATGGACACCTTATTCAGAAAAGACGCTCTTAACTACCATTCGCAGGGAAGGCCGGGAAAGCTGGAAGTTATTCCTACCAAACCTTATGCGACACAACGTGATCTTTCGCTTGCCTACACTCCGGGGGTTGCCGATCCCTGTCTTGAGATCCAGAAAAATCCTGATGATGTTTACAAGTACACTGCCAAAGGCAATCTTGTGGCTGTCATTTCGAACGGGACAGCCGTGCTGGGATTAGGGGATATCGGGACAGAGGCCGGAAAACCGGTAATGGAAGGAAAGGGGCTTCTGTTTAAGGTATTTGCCGACATTGATGTGTTCGATATCGAAATATCAACAAAGGAAATCGACAAGTTTGTGGAGACGGTCATACAGATCGCTCCGACCTTTGGAGGGATCAACCTGGAGGATGTTAAGGCTCCCGAATGTTTCGAGATTGAGGACAGG
>JAHJRE010000162.1 GCA_018831055.1 Bacteroidota bacterium | reverse complement strand
CCTCAAGTTCATACTGAAAAACCGCACCGTTGCTAAAAAGCGCATCTCCACCGGTCCTTACCATATCTCCTGCATATACCCTCCCTATAATGCTCCCGATCTTTGTTTTTCTCTCATAACTTATGGCAAACAAGTGCCAGCGCCGACTCCAGGGCTCTTCATAAAACTCAAAATCATATTCCAGCATGACCTTATTCAGGATGCGGACCTTCTCCAGCCTTTCCATTAAAGCCATCGCTTCAGCATTATTGGGATCCTGATCCAGGATTTCAAGTATTACCCGTTCCGCCTCATCATATTCTTCCTGATCCATCAAAATCTTAGCCTTCTTCACCAGGAATGTCAGGTCCTTTGGGTAATATTTTAACCCCTGGTTACTGAAATAAAGCGCTGTATCATAATTCTGAGACCAATATTCTATGTCGGTCATCGAATTCAGAGCATCCCAGTAATCCGGTTTGTCATTCAATACTTCCTGCAGTATCGCCCGGGCAGTGTCGTAGTTTTGTTCCCAGGAAAAGGTAAGTGCGATTAATATCCTCGCATCATAATGTTCCGGTATGGAATCCAGGATATGATCGCAAATGCTTCTGGCCCTGTCATATTTCCCTGCCAATGCCCATTCCCTTGCCAGCTTGTACGTTGAATCAACAGGCAGCTCCTGCCCGGTAACGACTGCAGAAATTCCCCAAAACAGAATTAAGAAAAGGCTTCTGAAAAAGTAATTGCTTATATGATATTTGCAATGGTTCATATTATTTGTTTAAAAGTCGCTTTGCCCGTATCGACAATTCACTCGGACTAAATGGCTTGACCATATAATCATCGGCTCCCATCTTAAATGCTTTCAATACAGTATCTTCCAGCCCTATCTTGCTAAGAACGATAATAGGAGTTTTCTTACCCAGTTTTTCCCTTACAAGATTAATAAGCTCTAAACCTGTCATATACGGCATCAATACATCCGTTATAATAAGATCAAAATCCTGCTCGTTGACAATGGCAGCAGCCTCCTTCCCATTTTTCGCTACAGTTACCTCATACCCCTCCCGGATCATTTTAAATTCGACCATCTTCATAATCATCTCATCATCTTCACAAATCAGTATTCTCATGTTATTGTGCCTGGTTAAGGATTAGAATTAATCTTTTCATGGCCTCGGCAACACTGGCATCCAATGTTTCAACCAGGGACATCATGATATTCTTTGCCGGATTTTTCGAAAGCTCTTTTTCAATTTCCTCTACAATATCCGCAATCAGGCGAGCTCCAATGAAATTTAGCTGTGGTGAGAATCGGTGGGTCTCTTCCTTCATCCCTTTCCAGTCACCAGCATAAGCCATGCTTCTTAAATTCAAAATGGTTTTGGGAGCACTCGATAGAAAAGTCTCAATTATGTTGTTGAAAAAATCTTTATCCCCTTCCGCAAACTGCTCCAACTGGCTGGTGTCAATCAGGCTGTCTTGCTTCTGCTCCTGGCTTTTAATGGCAATAAAACCATCTTTGCCACCAAGGCATATACGGATCGCTTCATCCAGATCATGACGGCGGAAAGGTTTCGCCAGATAATAATTGAAACCTGAACTTTTCAACCTGGTGATAAGTTCATCTCCTTTGTGTCCCGTCAATGCAATAACCGGAATACTTCTTTTCGGCTCAGGAAATACCTTGCGGATATTGCCGATGATATCCCATCCATCAAGCCCCGGCATGTTTATATCCAATAAAATAATGTCATAACTTTTTAAGGTGAATTCATCCATGAAATCCAGCCCGTCCTCCGCGATAAAAAAATTATACCCCGATTCCTTCAGTAAATTGGAGAGGATTAATCGCATGAATTCATCATCGTCTGCTGCTAATACACGTATGCCCATTTGCCTGAAATCCATTGTAACAAAGAATATATCCAAATATAAGCAGTTTGTAAGGCGCTATTTGCTCCACATTCAATAAGATATGAACATCGATTTGTTAAAACATGAATTCCATACACAACTAGGAATCAGTCAATAGCACACTGACAGGACGGTTTGGAGGAAGTAAACTCAATATCAGGTGGCTTTTATAATGGTATCAATATTTTATTAACAATAATTAATTGATAAATTTTACAGACTTTCTGATTTTTTATTGCTAAAAAGCCTACTTTTAAAATCGTTGAGTAATCTACTTATAACTCATAATATTCTGTTTTTAACGTATTCATAGCAACACGAATGATAAAAGAAGGGAATCAGGATGGGTGGAACAACCTCCGGGTTTTAATTGCCGAAGACAATGAGTTCAACCGAAAAGTTCTTGAAGCACAAGCAAAAGAAATCGGGTTTCAGTACGCGATTGTTGAGAACGGACAGCAAGCTTTGGATGTTTTCAAAGAAAAGGAATTCGACCTGATCCTTATGGATATCCAAATGCCTGTTATGGACGGATTTCAAGCTGTTAATATCATAAGAACCCAGTTCATACACCCGAAGAAAGACATCCCCATCATTGCTATAACGGCCTTTGCATTGTTTCACGATCGCGACAAAGCCCTTGAGGCCGGTATGGATGAATACCTTGCCAAACCTTTTACATCCAGAGAACTGAAAAACATGATCTGTATGGTCCTTCGGTTAAAGAACTGCCTGCAGGAAGATGAAGTAACTGAAACATCCGTTAAACAAACTGATTTCGACCTGAACGAGATCCGTAGAATATACAATTATCAGGAAGGCCTTATCAAATCCATCGTTGAAGCTTTCATACGGAATACGTCTGAAGGATTCAGGCGTATCAGCAAAATCATGGAAGATGATCCCGAAGAAACCCTTAAAATTCTCCATAAACTGAAATCCTCCTTTCCCTATCTCGGTATGCATGCCCTGTATGAGGAAATCCTTGAGATTGAAGGTCACTTGAAAGCAGAGATCAACCTTCCTGAAACAAAAGAAAGATTAAGGAAACTTATTGATTACCTCCCCTTGGTTTACGAAAATCTGAAAAAAGTAATCAGTTAAACACGATTCAGATGCCGATGTTTCAACTTCATCCATACATGCCACTCAAGCAGAAACAATGATTGAATTATTATTCAACTGAAGTTTCGTATCGATTTCTTTACCGTATTTTTAGCATGCAATAGCAATATTTTAATTCGAAACTTCTGTTACTTAATTCCGGGATTGTTTTTTTTCTACTTTTACTATTGAATATTTTCTAAAATGAGTATCTGAAATGGTGAATCTTAAGTTACAGGCTTAATGTTTCAAGTTACAGGATAACCGGCAGTTGAAGCTCGACAAAAATGGAAAAACAAAAAGATTTATCGGTTTTACTAAGAGAGCTAAATTGATTACATAATGGATCATTTTCTTGTAACCTGCACCCTGCACCCTGTAACTATTTGTTAATCATTCCTGATACTTAAAAAATTATTTAAAAACATCATATAATGAAAAAGATATTGCTTTTTGTTCTGTTGATCTCATGGTCTTTCATGGCTTGCAAGCAAACTCAGGAAGTTGCTCAGGAAGAACCTCCTCAACAAACTCTTAACGCTCCGCCACCTGATTATACTGAGAGGCAGCAAAACCGACAATCACGCGGATTAAGTGTAGCTGAAATCCAAATGCTCGAAGATTATGCAAACCAAAAAGCATCCTTTGTTTGTAAAATCAACAAAATAAATGAAAATCCCCCATCTTCTGATGAACAGGCTGCCCAGCATAAAGAACAAATTATTAATCTCGAATCACGCCTCAAGGTTATCGAAGTTGAAATTGAAAAATACCTTGATTCAGATGTAAAAAGACATTATTTCGGAAAGGCTCTCGAACAGGCAGTCTATCGTTGCAGTCATTAACGGGATTGTTTATAGAGACTTTTGCTAAACATAATCCTGTTATTTCTGTTTGAATAATACATAATGAGTATCGGGAATGATTAATATCAAGTTGCCTGCTCTATGGTTGCAGGCTGCATGTTACAGGCTGCAGGAAGTGTAGGTGTGGGTGATGAGTGTTGAGTTGTCGCTTGTAACCTGTCGCCTGTAACGTTGTGTTAATGTTTCCCGATACTCATCAAATACATTTTAGTTACATGTCGAAAAAAACAGGGATCATAGGAGCTGGAATTGCCGGTCTTGCTGTAGCTATCAGGTTAGCTGCTAAAGGGCACGATGTTCATGTCTTTGAAAAAAATTCCTGGCCTGGCGGAAAGCTTTCGGAACTCCGCGATTCAGGTTTCCGATTCGATATGGGCCCTTCCCTTTTTACCATGCCCTGGCTGGTAGATGAACTTTATACCCTGGCTGGAAAAGATCCCAAAGAACATTTTACCTATGAGCAACTTGACACTCTTTGTAACTATTTGTTTGAAGATGGTACATTGATCAAAGCTTTTCGCAAACCCGAAGATTTTGGACCTGAGATTGAAAACAAAACCCGGGATAGCGCGCAAAGTGTCCTGGGTTTTCTGGAAAAAGCAGAAAACATTTACAACCTTACCCAAAATGTATTTATTAACCGGGCACTCCATAAACTTTCCAACCTCACACAACGATCTTTCCTGAAAGCTTTTATTCATGTCGGCTCCATCGATGCCTTCCGAAGCATGCATTCCAGGAACAACAAAACATTCAATGATTCGAAGACGGTAAGAATTTTTGACCGTTATGCCACCTATACGGGTTCAGATCCTTATCAGGCACCCGCAACACTGAATATGATCGCACACCTGGAACACAATACCGGAGCCTTTTTCCCCGAGAATGGAATGTATGGGATCGTATCCTCCCTTTATGAACTGGCCATTAGCCTCGGAGTTAATTTTCATTTCAATGAACCTGTAAAAGAGATCCTATTTTCGGGCAGGAATGCTACAGGCATCCTTACCGGAACCCGCAGTTATCCCTTCAACTTCATCGTCAGCGATGTAGATGTTCATACTCTTTATGGCAACATCCTCAAATCCAAACCGATTCCGATAAAACCCGCAAACCTCTCTTCCTCTGCACTGGTATTTTATTGGGGAATCAATAAACCATTTCCAGGATTGGACCTGCATAACATCCTATTTTCCAATAATTATAAGGAGGAATTCAGGCAACTCTTTAGCAATCAGGATGTATACATTGATCCTACAATTTACATCTTTAACCAAATTATCTAATTCACAAGTGGAATCGTTCTCT